>JALTHV010000034.1 GCA_027004315.1 Deltaproteobacteria bacterium | reverse complement strand
GACATGGAATCATTGGCCCTGGCGACTATCTGGCCTGTCTCCTTCATGAGGGCATCTGCCTGGCCGGCATTGTCCGCATTCTGCTTTGTCATGGAGGTCATCTCTTCCAGGGAAGAAGATGTCTCCTGAATGCTCGATGCCTGCTCTGCCGCACCCTCGGCCAGGGACTGGCTGGCAGATGAGACCTGACCGGATGCAGCGGCAACCTGATTGGACCCATCGGACAGGCCATCGACGACACGGTTTATGGGTCTGGTGATGGAACGTGTAATAAAGAAGGCAAGCATGGATCCAAGGATAATCCCTGCCAGCGCCGTGATGAGCGTAATAGTGTTGGCCGTGGTGATCCGGGATTGCATCAGCTCTTTCTGCTCGGAACGCAGCTTATCAGCCAAGGCCAATAATCCCCTGCCCCTCTTTACCATCTCTTCATCAGCAAGGGCCTGTCTATTCGTAAATGCCACGTAATTGTCAAAGGCCTTTCCATATTGATTTAACTGGCTGACAGTACTATCCAACAGGGCAAGGGCCTGGGGATCTCTAAAGGTTGATCTGCAATTATTTATCAGCTCCAGCCTTTTATTCATGCTATCATGGGCCGATTCCACATACTCTTTATCGTGGTGGATCATGTAATTCTTTTCATCTTGTCTGAGAACCAGCAGACCCTGGACTAACCTGTTAGCTGCTTTTACCCCTTCAACCCTGTCTTTGAGACTGGCCCCGGCAAGGCCATTACGCAAGGCAGCTTCAAGCCTGCTCTCCTGTTGGTCCTTAAGCTCATTGGCTCCTGCCAGTGCCTCTCTGGCAAATTTTGCCATCTTATTTTCACTGGCTATCTTTTGGTCATAAGACTCAACATAATTACCAAATGCCTCTTCATAACCCTTTGCATCTGCAGAGCCCCTGTCTATCATCCCGCGATAGTGTTCATCCGTGAACCTGGCCCTGGCCTTTCCCAGGTGGTCGTTGAGTTCACAGAGCATGTCTTTTACCTTTTCTACATATTGACGGTCTCTGCTGATAATAAAGTCCCTTACCTGCTGCCTGATCACCAGGATATCTTTAACTATTCTGTTGGCATCATCGGCCTTTTCCACACTGTCTACTATCCCGGACATGCCATTGTAGCCCACAAAGGCCACCACAGTGAGCAAGACCAGCATAATTGCAAATCCGCTGGCTATCTTGGTCCCTAACTTCAGATTATCAAACATGACTACTCTCTCCTTTATTTTGTAGGCGTCCATGGAACGTTGAAATTAGAAAATGGAGATTAGAACTCTGGACCTCATGCTGACCAGCTTCAAGCTGTTTTGTCTAAAATGTTGAGTTCTTCTGCATTCAATATCTTATCGATATCGAGCAGTATCTTGACCCCTCCCTTTACCTTGGCCATACCCATGATATACTCAGTGCTCAATCTGGTCCCAAAGTTCGGGGTATCTTCTATTTCATCATCCTTGATATTCAGGACCTCAGACACAGAATCCACCACTATACCCACCATGACCTTTTTCCCGGATGTACCTGTGATATCAACTATGATTATACAGGTGCGATCACTGTATTCGAGCGGCTCCATGGCGAACTTCAGACGGAGATCAATCACAGGGATGACCTTCCCCCTGAGATTTATGACCCCTTTTACATAGT
>JALTHV010000033.1 GCA_027004315.1 Deltaproteobacteria bacterium | reverse complement strand
GGTATGGACATCATAGGCATCGCCGGCCAGAAACCACCCGGTTGTACCGACAAGACCATGGAAGTCTGCACCCATCATGAGGGCATAACCGACGGCAAAGAATACCAGGCTGCCCATGACAAAGTCCATGAGATTTTTCATCATCAGATTGACGGCGTTTTTTGCCCGGCAGAAACCCGCTTCCAAAAAGGCGAAACCTGGCTGCATAAAGAAGACCAAGAAGGCACATAATAAGACCCAGACATAATCAACTGGAGCACCAGGATCTTTTTTTAAGGTCTCTGCGCCCGTAGGATCTCCGGCATAGGCATTAAGTAGCAGACCAGTTAGTATCAGAGTTAGGCTCAAGGCCCCTATAACAGATAACCACTTTCTCTTTTTAAACATCACTATTTCCCTCCCTTACAAATTGCTAAATTGCCTCACTGCCCTTCTCGCCCGTACGAATACGAATTACCTCGTCAACAGTCGACACAAAGATCTTGCCATCGCCAATTTTGCCGGTCCTTGCATGAGAGAGGATGACATCGACAATCCTTTCAACCATATTGGCCTCTGCCACGATCTCTACCTTGACTTTTGGGACAAAATCGACGGTGTATTCCGTGCCCCGGTAGACCTCCGAGTGCCCTTTCTGACGCCCGAAGCCCTTGACCTCGCTAACGGTCATCCCTTTAGTCCCAAGCGAAGCCAGGCCTTCTTTCAGGCTATCCAGCCTGAATGGCTTAATAATCGCCTCAACCTTTTTCATGTCCAGCCTCCATTATCTGTATTATTGGGTACATTCCCCAAATGTGGTCATTGCTCAATCTTATAGAGGGGAGTGAGTTATCGGCAAAACCACTCCCCTGCCACCAAAGATCCAGTGTAGACACTTCAAATATCAATCGACTGAATCAATGGCTACATTTTGGGAATGTATCTTTATGTATCTGGATTGTAATATATCAACAGCCGTGCCAGGAAAGATGAATGCGGAGAGTAAAAGAGATAACTACTGAATATGATTAAATAACCGCTTGTTGCAGAGCATGTGGGTTGTGGAGATCAGGAGGCCACTCTTAGTTACATATATGTGGCTGTGGGAGATACTTTATACAATAATGTAATTTACCCCAATCTATTGATTTGGACTTAATTACGAGAGATATTCCTAGATATCAATCCTATTTTCCAACTGTAAAAGTAACTTTCAATAAGTTGGGGCATCATTTTTGGTAACCGATCATATTCCCCCCGGCCAGCGGTAACTTTTTTCAGGGTTTCAGTGCGGATTAATGGGCAGTGCCCTGATCTTGTGCATCAAGCGATGCTCCTGAAACCCTGAAAAAAGTTACCGCTGGCCGGAGACGCGAACGGTTACGCCAGGACTTATTGAGAAGTTGCCTGTAAAATTGATAACTCCATAAAATTTAACCTCCCAACATGTAACTTCTCAATAAGTCCTGGCAACTTCAGTGTAACCGACCACAGGGTGCTTCTTTTGGAAACGATTTGCGTTAGCCCTGTAGTTTTCTTGGTTTTTGCAGCATTGGAAACCCTGGCTCCGGAGCGCAGCGGAGGAGAACAGGGAGGGTCCTATGCTGCAAAAACCTCAGAAAACAAAGGGCGAGAGCATGTTGGAAAAAGAAGCACCCTGTGATCGGTTACCAAAAT
>JALTHV010000032.1 GCA_027004315.1 Deltaproteobacteria bacterium | reverse complement strand
ATTTCCAGGTGCACAGAATACCCTGGAAACCCTGGGACTGGATGCCAGTTTCCAGGAAAGGGCATGTTCGCGCCCTCCAGAACCTATGACTAATACCTTCTTTTTGTTCATGATCTTTAAACCCCTTCAATCCCTTGACTAAAATTCAAAAATTAGAATTTAAAATTGTGCCTGAATGGACCTTTCGTTCAGACACTCTATCATGCTGTAACCGTTCACACCCCCCTCCTGTTGCAACCATCCACGTCCCCGGCCGGGGGGATGTGAACAGTTACATCATGCTTCATCCTCATTTAGTTTAGGGGAATAGGAACCTATCTCCTCTGCCATTTTTCTGCTTTATGCTGGATCTCTTCCATCTTCTCTAGCTCGAAGCGAAGGCGGGCTAACTCCTCTTTCAGTCTCTGATTTTTTGACTTTAATTGCTTGAGATCCTTTTCATCAGATAAAAGACGCTCTAATACCCTCTTGTCTCCCGGTCTTTTGTACATACAGACCTTTGAATTTATGACTTTAAGGTATTCTTTCCTGACTTTATCAAAGGTGCACAGATAAAATGCCGCCTGGCATGCATAATCAGGGTTATTTAGCAATGGCTTCAGCCTGGATATTCCCTTATCAATTTGTCCCTTTCTCAGAGATATCATGGCCTCTGTCCATGGGTCTGTTATACTATTGTGGAGATCTTGATAGATCCCAGGCGTACATCCAATGAACAGGATCAAGAAAAATATGGCAAAAGGGACCAAAAGGCAGTCCCTTTTCCCGATAAAATTGCAACACCTTTTGGTGGTGGACTCTCTACCCAAATCTTTCCTCCATGAGCCAAGATAATCTCTTTGGCAATTGCCAGACCAAGTCCGGATCCGCCTTTCTTGCGTATTGTCTGGATCTGATAAAATCTGTCAAATATCTTTTTTGCGTCGAGTTTCTCTATCCCAGGTCCGGCGTCAATAATACCTATTTTTAGCCATTTCCCGCGGCTATCTTCGGTGTGATCCAGGACAATTTTTATTTTCCCATCTTTTGGGCTAAATTTTATGGCATTGTGTAGGATATTCATAAGGGCACGGAATAGTCGTTCTTCGTCAGCCGGTATCTCTTTTTTTAGACCTGATACAGAAACAAGCTCTATGTCAAGTCTTTTTTTCTGGGCAAGGGGCCTCAACATCTTGATGACATCTGAAAACATCTTTGTTATGTCCATGGGTTGTTTTTCAATGGCTTCGATCTTTGCCTGCAACCTGGAAAGTTGTAAGAGTTCGTCTATGAGGTCTTGAAACCGGGTCATACTCTCGTTTAATATAGTTATCAACCTGAGCTGGTTTTTGTTTAAATTGCCAATCTTGGGCTCAGAGAGTAGTTTGACGGATTCCATCATAGAAGTCAGAGGGGTCTTTAGCTCGTGACTAGCAACTGCTATAAAATCAGACTTTAACTCATCTAGTTCCTTGAGCCTTGCTGCCATCTTATTAAATGCCATGGCAAGCCTTCCCAATTCATCGTCTGAGATTACGGGAATGGGTTGATCAAAACGGCCTTGGCCTATGACTTCAGTGCCGTGATGGAGTTGATCAATTGGCTGCTTTATATACTTGTAGAGGAACCAGGGGGCAAGGAGGGCGAAGGCTATGGCCCCGACTAGCACTATTACAGTTAATCCCTTTGCATGTGAGCTAAGGTCTGAAATAGTGGAAGATTTGTGCCTGAGTTCCTCACGTACACTTTTTTCTAAGCTGCGTAGTTCAGACATTATATTGGAGATTAAGGCCTCGACCTCCTTCTCCCTCTGGGCCTCAATAGGCATGATCTCAGGCGGCCTGTTGCTAGGGGGGCTCTCTATGGTGGCATGGGCAAGTTTTAAGAGTTTATTCAGGTTGATCTCTATGGTCTGAACAGTGGATTGGATTTTCGTTGGACTATTTTTTTGCACCTTGATCAGATTCTCATTAAAGTCTTTGACCAGTAATAGGAGGGAGTTATATGAATCTTTTTTATATAGGGTTACCAGACGGCAGCTCTCTATCTCTATGGAAGGTAGTATTCCCTTGAGGTATTCTATGGTCTTGGATACCTCTATGTCGTGTCTGACTACGTTTGTTGCAAAAACCTCCAGTTTTGAGAGCGAGTAGATTGATACCGCACATGGCAGTATCATAATGGATAAGAGTATCAGGTAGCCGAAGAAAAGTTTATTAAAGATGCTTAGCTTGTTGTTTTTAAATTTAGTTACTAGACTATTTTTCATAGGATTCTAGTGGTAACTTCTCAATAAGCCAGGGCAAGATCTCTGAATCTCGGTCTTTGCCGGGATGACGTCTGGATGTTAATGTCTGTCAAGCAATAAAAGTGAAAAAATATGACCAGTCTATCCAAAATAGAGCCAGAGGATAAGAATGCACACTCAGGGTCACGAATCCTCCTCGTCGATGATGATAAAAATATACTCGAAGTGATAAAAATGCGCCTCGAATTACTGGGGTATAAAGTTGTCACGGTATCAAATCCCAGAGATGCCCTTAAAATATTTAAGGACCAGAGTAGAGAGATCGGTCTCCTCCTGTCTGACCAAAGGATGGATGAAATGTCCGGGAAAGAACTCATGGAAGAGTGTCTCAAAATAGATCCGGGTCTTCAGACCATTATTTTTACTGCATACGGTACTATAGACCAGGCAGTTGAGGCAGTAAAGGCAGGGGCCTTCTCCTATGTCACCAAGCCGATAAACCACGAGGACCTGGCCCTGAAGATAGAAAAGGCCCTTGAAAGGAGAGAATTGTTGGGAAGAGTGGCCTATCTTGAGCATCTGGTAGAGAGACACTTCCAGTTTGCAGACATAGTAGGCAACAGCCCGCAAATTAAGGCCGTATTCAAGCAGATAATCCAGGTAGCCCCTATCGACAGCACCATAACTATTTATGGCGAGTCAGGCACCGGAAAGGAATTGGTGGCTAATGCCATACATTTCCACAGCCGCAGGTGCAAAGGGCCTTTTGTTGCAGTTAACTGTGCTGCTATCCCGGAGACATTGCTGGAAGATGAACTCTTTGGCCACGTCAAGGGGGCCTATACAAATGCCGTATCCAACAAGGATGGCTTCTTCAGGCAGGCCCATAAAGGCACACTTTTCCTGGATGAGGTGGGGGAAATGGGCAAGGCCATGCAGGCTAAATTACTTAGAGTTATAGAAAATGGAGAAATAAGACCTGTTGGGGGCAATTGCGCACAGAAGGTGGATGTGCGGCTGATAGTGGCAACCAATAGAAATCTCGGTAAGATGGTTGAAGATGGTCGTTTCAGGGAAGACCTGTACTACAGAATCCATGTAGTACCAATCAATATCCCTCCCTTAAGGGAAAGGCCAGACGATATCCTCCTGCTCATGCAGTACTTTTTTAAGAAATGCGGGGCCAAGATGGGTAAAGATATCACGAGAATCGAGGGAGATGTCATTGAGGCCTTTCTTGCCCACAGTTGGCCTGGGAATGTGCGTGAGCTGAAAAATATAGTTGAGTATCTTGTTGCTATATCTACGGGCAGCACCATAACCGCTTCCATGCTTGCCAATACGGCCCTGGTCAGTGCTTCTCTGGCTTCCCAAAAACTCCCGTTAAAAGATGCCAAAGATCAGTTCATCAAGAAGTATCTGGAAGACCTTTTCAGGATTACCAAAGGGAATATCAGCCAGGCTGCGAAGTATGCGGGTTACTACCGAGCGGATTTTTATAAACTCTTCAAGAAGTACGGTCTGGACCCTAATGATTACCGCAATGCCAGCAATACTGTAAAGACTAAAGACATATCACTTACAGATTGACTTCTGTGCCAGGATCCTCGATACGTATGGTTAAGCGTTCACGTCCCCGGCCAGCGGTAGCCTTTTTTCAGGGTTTCAGTGCGGATTAATGGGCAGAGTGCCCTGATCTTGTGCATCAAGCGATGCTCCTGAAACCCTGAAAAAAGGCTACCGCTGGCCGGGGGAGAATGTGAACGGTTAGGTATGGGAAGTCAGCGAGTCAACCTGGAAGAGTTTCTTCTTGACCCAACGCATGCCATATCTGAGCAGGGCAACCTCGTCCTGGGAGATCGCCTCTATTACCTCTTCAGACTCCATGCAACGTTCAAGGCTGGGGCCTTCCAGGAAATATTGACGGAACCCATCTATGTCATAGCAACCCAGATCGAAGATGTCGATTTGGTCTGCATTGAGATATGGTATGCCCAACCCGGTCTTTGCCTGCAAAATTTCTCCAAAGATATCATTCATCTCATTATAGGGGCCAATACCCTGATTAGTCTTCCATTCCTTGACAGTCCATTCCTTGCCGTCGCGGAATCCTTCACAACCAGGCTCCTTAATAATGTAATAGAATTCATCTACTCCATCCCTGTCACTGCTTCGGCAGGCCATTCTGACAAGAGGATAGGTACGGCATGCACCTGGTCGGTCTTCATAGATCGTACAGCCCTTTCCCTTTTCCAAAAATGGACAGTTACGATAAAATTCTTTCATCTTGAGCAAGACTACAGGGAGTCCCGAATTCTGCCCAACATATATCTTGGTATAATCTTTGAGAAAATCGCTGGATTTCATACCCAGGCGATTCTTAATCCGGAGTATATCATAAGGCATGAGCAAGAGGTTCAGGTCATAACAGCAGGCCGTAAAACAGCTTCTATCCGGGGTACAGGAAAAGCAGAAGGTGTCCTCTTCTCTTAACTGCCTGGATTGATCGATATAGACCTCAGGTCCTTTAGACATAGATTATACTCCTTTGATTTTTTAATATACCGGCCAGGGATGGTGGAAAACCATATAATACTATACGAGTTCGCTCAAGACTGTATTGGCCAGCCGCCTGCCCTTTTTAGTGAGAAAGAGACGCTGACCTTCCAGTGCAAGCATTTCCATCTCTAGCAGTGCCTTGAGCGTATCTCCATAGTATCTGATTGGGTCATATCCCCACCTCTCACTGAACTCAGGGAGTGATATACCCCTTGTGAGGCGAAGGGCAAGAGTCACTGATTCCCTAAATCTGGCCTCTGGATCAAGGACCTCATGGTCGTCAATGGCCCTCCCGCCATCTTTCACCAGTTCTATATAATCAAAGAGATCCTTGGTGTTTCCCTCCCTGTCTGGAGGCAAAAAAGACACTGCTGAACATCCAAGACCCAGATAGGCCCCATTTTCCCAATAGTTGGTATTATGCCTGCATTCCTTTCCTGGAATGGCAAAATTTGAGATCTCATAC
>JALTHV010000031.1 GCA_027004315.1 Deltaproteobacteria bacterium | reverse complement strand
CAACACCACCAAAAGAATACCCATCTTTTTCATCATCACTAACTCCTTTCCCTTGACTATTAATTTTTTGTTACGTGCAGATCAGGCCGAAAATCGCTCGGTTTGGGTCTAAAAATAACAAAAAAAATCCCCGAACCGATTTTAATCGATCCGGGGATTTCCCTTTTTATCCTCAAGATCTCTCAGGTGAACCTCTATCCACGAAGGCCACTTCTAGATATTATCCAGGCAGGTCTTCTGACTCTCGGATCCATCTACTGACCGCGTCTTCCCATTCCGCCTTTCAGCAGAACAGTGACAGGTTACGGTCTTCGTCCCCGATCACAGCGGCGGGCCCGTTCCCGAATCGCACGGGATTCCCTATCAAGCCACATTGGCACCTGGATATAATTTTATATATTAAATTTTGATGACTTCGTAAAAAATCAAAAATATCACGCAAAGTCGCCAAGACGCAAAGTTTTTTCCTTTAATAACAATAGATTGCCTCTGCGAGCTTTGCGCCTTTGCGTGAGAAAAAGATTTTCTGCGAGGACATCAAATTTTGATTGTAACCGATTACCCCCCTTTCTTTTATTACCAGATAGAATAGATATCTTTTTTTGTCAAGGACAATTTTGGTGAAAAATTTTTGTCTGTTAGTGAGTAAGTTCTCAATAAGTCATGGCAAGATGTCTGTGCATAATTTGGAATGATCTATTGAGATGGAATTTAGGTAAAGAAGATCCGGGTAACCTGTAGGGGCAACCATTGTGCTTGCCCAAGACACCTCATGATTTGACAGAATGGGTTAATCTGCTATCAATAAATTAATCTTATTATATGGCATAATAAACACGACCTGATCGTAACTGTCTGCGTCCCCGGCCAGAGGTAGCATTTTGAAGGGTTTCAGTGCGGATTAATAGGCAAAGTGCCCTGATCTTGCGCATCAAGCGATGCTCCTGAAACCCTTCAAAAGGCTACCTCTGGCCGGGAGGGAATGTGAACGCTTACACCTGATCAGTCTATTGAGGTATTAGTGCGGGGCATTATTTATACAGGGGGACCAATCGAGTGGATCTTCACGGCAGGAGGCACTTTTGTCTTGATTTTCCTGGCCGAAATGGGGGACAAGAGCCAACTGGTCTGTATGAGCTTAGCTGCACGTTACCGAGCCCTCCCAGTACTCATTGGAACAATTTTTGCGTTCGCATTTCTTAATCTCTTGGCGGTCTTACTCGGTGCTGCCGTGGCCAAGTGGCTCTCAAGGGATATGATAAATATGGGGGTGGCTCTCCTGTTTGGAGGGTTTGGGATCCATGCCCTGCTTGCGAAAAAGAAAGATGGAGACCAGGAAATATCTAAAAAAGGCAATCGCAGTATATCGATTACGACCTTTCTGTTAATTATTGTGGCAGAGTTCGGAGATAAGACTCAAATTGCCGTTGCAGGGCTGAGCAGTGCTGGCAATCCTATAGCAGTATGGTTTGGTGCTACGCTCGCGTTGGGCCTTACATCTGGCATTGGAGTGCTGGCTGGAAATAGACTACTTCAACGCATCCCCATGGCCTTGCTGTACCGCATGAGCGGCATATTCTTTTTGATCCTGGCTGTTTTTTCATTGAGCAGGGTATTTTGAGCCTTGAGCTTTCAGCCTTGAGCTTTCAGCCTTGAGCTTTCAGC
>JALTHV010000030.1 GCA_027004315.1 Deltaproteobacteria bacterium | reverse complement strand
AACGAGATATAAACCTCATAAGGGAATTATTATTACAAATAGAATCAAAAGACTGCCGTAAGGCCGAAAATTTTGATATCCCTGATTGTGATATTCAAACGATTAATTACCATCTTATTCTCTTAAAAGAAGCTAATTTTATAAAAGCTTTTTTTCTCCAGTCAGATCAGAGTGGAATAGAAGACGTAATAGTTCATAGATTAACCTGGAATGGTCATGAGTTTCTCGATGCTGCTCGAAATGATACTACGTGGAATAATGCCAAGAAAGTTTTGAGAGAAAAAGCAATAACAGTCACTTTTGACGTGTTGAAATTGTTATTAATTGAGGGTGTGAAGGCCCAAATCGGTCTATAAAAAATGTCTGACAGTCATCCAGGGGATTGCTCCTCCACTCTCTCTATGAATACCAGCATAGCACAAATTAGTAACATCCTTGCCAAACGTCTTCCTGAACTTAAAAAGGAATACCACTTGGAGTCTTTGGAGATTTTTGGCTCAAGGCTCAGGAGGGATAACAGGCCGGAGAGCGATATCGACATACTGGTTTCCTTTTCTTCAACGCCTTCACTCCTGGAATTTGTCCGGCTGAAAAATAACCTTTCAGAAATTCTCGGCTTAAAGGTTGACCTTGTTATGCGTGATGCCCTTAAGCCACATATTGGAGCAAAAATTATGGATGAGGCCGTGCTGGTATGACCAAGCGAATTGCCGTTGATTATATCGCAGACATCTATGACGCCCTCAAAAGAGGCTGTCCTTGCTTGCTCCGACGGAAAGCGGCCACCGATTCCGAAGTTGTCCGGCCACTGATTCCGAGCGTCGGTTCCTGGGCAAGTTGAAGCTGGATCTGATTGACGAACCGGCTCCAATTTCTGGCAGGAGGAGCAGATGAAGCTGAAATCATTTCAGGTAACAAACTATCGCTGCATTGACGACAGCGGTGTTGTCTCGGTGGAACCAGATGTTACCTGTCTTGTGGGAAGAAACGAGTCAGGTAAGACCGCACTCTTGCAGGACCTGCGGCGCATCAATCCGGACGATGGGGTTAGATCCGTGGCATAAGTCATCAGGAGTTAAAGAACGACACTAACTATGAATCTCACAAAGCAAACCTGGAAGCCGCAGCAAATGACCAAGCGTGAAAACGCTCGTGCTCAAATCCGCGTAATTGTTAAGCGAATCTTGCGCAAATATGGTTATCCTCCTGACAAGCAGGAAAAGGCTACGCAGACAGTCCTGGAACAGGCTGAAATACTTTGTCAAGAATGGGTGGAACGGTGATGGCCGACCAAACAGAAACAAACAACATCCAAGCTTCTATTGCTGGGCTCCTGGGTGGGTCGGTCAAGTATCTTGCCTCATACCTTGAAACTATCCTGCCTTCACTTTTCGATAACTGGTGGAAAGATGCTGTGCTTGACAAGCTGTCTTTTTATCAACAGCGACGAGTCAAACGAAAAGGAATAGTCTCTCTCTTTTCATTGGATCTTGCTGCTTTGCTTCGGGTGTTAGATCAGAACTGGTACCAGATTTCAATGAAGATGAATCTGTCCCCGGAGGCTCGCCATTTTGTTAAAGAGATGCAAACCGTCCGGAACAGATGGGCTCATGCGGGCACGGATGGGTTCCCGCTGGAGGATGTATACCGAGACCTGGATACGCTGCAG
>JALTHV010000029.1 GCA_027004315.1 Deltaproteobacteria bacterium | reverse complement strand
ATCCACTACAGGGATGAATACGGAAACGAGACGGTAATAGACAGCCTGTTTAATACCTATATCCAGAAGGGTACTGAGGAGATCCGTGAGAGGCTGGGGGCCAATGACTGGTGTCTCTCTGTATTCAAAGACAATGCAGGGGTCATCCGCTTTAATGATCGCTACAATGTGGTCTTCAAGGTAGAGACCCACAATAGTCCTTCGGCCCTTGATCCATATGGCGGTGCACTTACGGGGATTGTTGGGGTAAACAGGGACCCATTTGGTACTGGAATGGGCTCAAGGTTGATATTTAACACCGATGTCTTTTGCTTTGGACCGCCAGACTATGAGGGGCCCCTCCCAAGGGGCCTGCTCCATCCCAAGCGCGTATTCGAAGGTGTAAGGGAAGGTGTGGAACATGGCGGCAACCAGAGTGGCATCCCCACTGTAAACGGATCTATCCTCTTTGATGAACGCTACCTTGGCAAGCCCCTTGTCTTCTGTGGCACAGGGGGCATTATGCCGGGAGAGATATGCGGCAGGCCCGGCCACAAAAAGGGGGCGCTTCCAGGGGACGCCATAGTCATGTGCGGTGGGCGTATAGGCAAGGATGGGATCCACGGGGCGACCTTCTCCTCTGAGGAGCTGCATGAGGGATCTCCTGCCACGGCCGTCCAGATAGGGGACCCCATAACACAGAAGAAGATGACAGATTTTCTCCTCAGGGCACGGGACCTCTGCCTCTACCACTCTATTACTGATAATGGTGCCGGGGGGCTCTCTTCCTCTGTGGGGGAGATGGCCAGAGAGGCCGGTGGCTTTGAACTCCACATTGACCGGGCACCCTTGAAGTATGCAGGGCTTCAGCCATGGGAAATCCTGCTCTCTGAGGCCCAGGAACGGATGACCGTAGCGGTCCCCAAGGAGAGCCTGGACAAATTCATGGCCCTTGCAGAAAAGATGGACGTTGAGGCCACAGTGCTTGGGCAGTTTACAGACTCTGGTAAATTTCACTGCCTGTACCAGGGGAAGACCGTGGCATATATGGATATGGATTTTGTGCACAAGGGGGTCCCCAGGCTTGAACTCCATGCAGAATGGGATCCACCTGTCCATAAGGAACCTGAACTGCCTGAGCCCAAAGACCTGGGTGCAGAGCTAAGGGCCATGCTCTCTCGCTATAATATATGCAGTAAGGAATATGTAGTCCGCCAATATGACCACGAGGTCCAGGGAGGGAGCGTAGTCAAGCCCCTCACCGGGGCACAGGATGACGGCCCCAGCGATGCGGCGGTCCTGAGGCCGGACCTTGAGTCCCTTGAGGGCCTGGTTGTGGCCCATGGTATCTGCCCCAGATACAGCGATATAGATACATTTCACATGGCGTGCTGCGCAGTGGACGAGGCAGTCAGGAATGCCATATCCGTGGGAGCCAGCCTGGACCTCATGGCCGGCCTGGACAACTTCTGCTGGTGTGACCCTGTACAGTCAGAGAAGACCCCGGATGGTCTCTATAAGCTGGCCCAACTGGTCAGGGCAAACCAGGGTCTATACCAGATCTGTACTGCCTATGGTGTACCCTGTATCTCTGGCAAAGACAGCATGAAAAACGACACCACCTTTGGTGGAGTAAAGATATCCATACCTCCTACCCTGCTCTTTTCAGTGGTAAGCCGCATAGAAGATGTAC
>JALTHV010000028.1 GCA_027004315.1 Deltaproteobacteria bacterium | reverse complement strand
ACAAGGTATTCACCTGCTATCTGTGCGAGACGCGTTACTGCCCATGGTCTGGCCCCTGAGGCCAATGCCTCGATCAACCCGGCCCTGGCCACTGCATATCCCAATCTGAGCCCTGGTATCCTGTAAATCTTTGAAAAGGAACGGAGCACCACAAGGTTTGGCGGAAGGTCTTCTGAAATCAAGGAGCTTTCCCGGTCAGGGGCTACAAATGGCGCATAGGACTCGTCTACTACCCATATGGCCTCCCTGCAGCAAGAGATGACTTCCCGTAATTCCTCTGTAGAGATAAAACGTCCTGTAGGATTGTTCGGATTACAGAGATAAAAAAGGGTATGACCATGGGCAGCCCTTGAGAGAGACTCAAGTATCTCTGCGTTGGCCTCTGGATCCGCATGGGGCCAGGGACCCAGGGTCTCTATAGGGCAGGATGCCGATCTTGCTGCATCGGCATAGTCAGAGTAGGTAGGCAGGGGAATCACCACCTTATCAGGTCCTAATGTCCTGGGAAGGCTATAGATCCAGTCGGTGCTACCTGCTCCTACGAGGAACTGCTCCGGAGACAGCCCGAATTTTTCTGCCAGGGCCTCCCGAAGTCCAAGACTGTCAACCTCTGGCAGGCAACGGATCTCCTCCAGGTGAGATATCAATAGCCCCTTAAGATCCTGGGGCAGAGGGAGCGGACTGATATTGCTACTGAAATCAAGGATGCTGTCTGGTGATCTCCTCAGCTCCCTTGCCAGGGAATAGATATCTCCACCATGACCGTGTAACATAATTACATGCCTTAATCATCTTTAGTGACATCTGCCCGAAGTTCAATAAGCTTTTTATAGATATGATCCAGGAATTCTGTTATCGGGCCGTGTTTATTTTCCCCTGATTGTGCATATGTCTTTGTTATTTCAACTGCCTGACGCAGGCATTCTTCCTTGGCATATACCTTAAGTTTCATTATTGGTTCTCCTTTTCTCTGAAACCTTCTCCAAGAAGGGCGCCAGTTCTGTCTTCAGTTTTGCAAGGGCCTTTCCCCTATGACTCAAGCTGTTCTTCTCCTCCGGGCTGAGCTGGGCCATGGTGCGGTGGAGGTCAGGAAGATAGAATACAGGATCATAACCAAAGCCCTGGATTCCTGCAGGACTCCTGGCAATTTTACCCTCGCATCTGCCTTCAGTGCTGATCCACTGGCCGGATGGGTGATAGACTACCAGCACACACCTGAAGCGGGCAGTCCTCCTGTCCTGGGATACCCCTTCAAGATCGAACAGGAGCTTTTCGTTGTTTGAGGCATCAGTGGCATTCTTTCCTGAGTATCGGGCAGAGTAGACGCCCGGGGCCTTGCCGAGGGCATCCACCTCGAGACCTGAATCATCAGCAAGGGTCATCATTCCAGTGGCCTCACTGATAAGCCTGGCCTTCTTGAAGGCATTCTCTATGAAGGTCTTGCCGTCTTCTACGACATGCGGCGCACCTTTTACCTCATCCAGGGATAAGACCTCTATATCGAGATCGGAAAGAAGCGCCCGGATCTCTCTTACTTTACCTCGGTTGCGGGTAGCAAGTATCAAGGTTGTCTTCATAAACTTCTGGTCCTTTATCTTTTCGCACAGGACTGAACTCCAGAGACACTGCACCGGTTGGGCAGACAGACAGGCATCTGAGGCACCGGATGCATGTAGTGGAG
>JALTHV010000027.1 GCA_027004315.1 Deltaproteobacteria bacterium | reverse complement strand
ATCTGACGGCAATGGTGGTTATCGGGGAACTGGTGATAACTTTGGTAGAGGTTATCAAAGTAGATAGCCAATAAAAAAAGGGGGCGGAGCACATTTTTTAGCAGTTTACGGAAGCGGCAAAGATCGCCGAACCAGGCGCTGCACATTGACCGCAAGGGGCGCGGGCTCTTTGCCTGTTGTCCCTTGCGGTGTTTACGTTGCTTGTTGCAAAGTTTGTCATCCCCTTGCGGCAAGTGAGCTTGATCGTTGGCTGGGGGAGAGGAAATGAAATCGACCTATAAATTATTGTGTTTTGTGCTGTTTTTGCTTGCGGCGTGCGCCGCACTTGGTCCTGTATCAGAGCCTGAATTTCCTAGATTAGTCCAGAATGCGGTCCCGGAGCAGGACGGTACTGCAATACTGTTCGGGCCTGGTATATGGATACCGAACACGCTCGGTTTTACAGACACTCGTAGCTCTGGCCTAACTCGTGGACAGGAGCCGGTACCTGGTATTCTTGTAATCACTGACAGTGCAATTTTGATCCTGCAGTGGGATAAGGAACGAGGTCGTTTTGAACTTATTAAGCGTTTCGCGCTGTCAGGCGTTCGGGAGGTTAGACTTGACAAATACGGCCTGAACCGGAGGGTTGTCATTCGGTGGCAAGATTATTCGGTGGACTCATTCAGCTTTACAAAATCCGGCGGACAACTAATAGATGTACACAAGACTGAGGAAGCAGCAGCTTGGCTACAAACGAACTGCCATAAATCTGGCAACTAACAAGCGGTTGAAGATGGATCGGCAAATCCGCTTCGCTTCTTTGCCGCCCACTTAACCGCAACGTTATGCTCTTGGAAGCTACTGATCAATGAACCAAGACTGGATTCTGCAAAAGAAAGAAACTCGTAGAGCTTTCTCTAATGCGACATGGGTTCCTTTGAGGGCATCCATAAATAACGAGAAAGGTGACGTTCGAAATATTGGCTACGTCGGTGAATATTTCGGATGTGGTTCTGTTGCATTTCCTCCGGAGCACCGTGACATTGCGGAAAAACTTGGCTGGAGCAGCATTGGAATTAGTCACGATGCAAAGCCGTATGCTTATGAGGATGGTTACTACTCATCTATCGAGCAGTATCAATACAATGACAAAGAACCCATCGGAATACATCTTGTATTCGAGCATCCTCAACCGGTAGTAGGCGGAAGACTATGGATTTTGAATCCTGATTTAGTTGTCGCACTGCGTCTGATAAAAGAAGGAAATAGCTGGGTAAGGCCAGAAGAAAATTTTGCTGTTGTGGCTCGTGAGATTCTTGATGAAAAAGGAGAGCATCGCCTTATTGAGATCAAACGAGAATTTCTTCTCGATTATTTGGCAGCAAGAAATCTGTCGCTTCGCCTCTCTTACTATCGTCAAAGAGTGGTAAATGTTGCTTCACTTGAAGGCAGTGCGTACGCCGACCTAACAGACCAACAAGAGCAGCGCGATGGCGGGCGATTTCAACTTCTGATCCGCAGTTTGGATGATGTCTATGGGGGAAGCTGGGCTTCCTTCAAGGTATGGCGAACTGATGTTGATGAAGATGAAGACGCTCCTGTTATGGGGCCAGAGACTGATGACAATACAGACTATGAAAGTTCACAGGGGCATCGAGGTGGTTACGAAGGTATAAGGGTAGAAGGCGAGTTTTGGCGTGATGAATGGATTGATCATCAAGGTCAAAGTAAGCGTGTCCGTGGTGATGCTGATACGAATCTGCCGCAATTCATAGTTGAGACTGATGGTACGCGTATGGCGTCCGCCGAATTAAATAATGAAGATGTTGGCAGATGGCTTTGGTTTCGCTCAAGTATAGTAAATGAGCTTCTCAGTCTACGTGGATTTTCCTTACGTTGGTATACGGCAGAAACAGGTGGCATACAGTCCACATCTGGGTATTCGGTTCACTTCGGAATTAATTCTTCCGATTTAATCACGGTCTATGCTTATGATATTGCTCGCCTTCCAGCATGGGAGCAGCATATTTGGGCTGCACAAAATGTTGTACCAGATGGAAAAGTGTCGAATGAATTATTATCCTCACAAGTTAAAGCTCAACCTGCTTCCACACATGCTGTTGAAGAGCTTCTTTTTGAGGTCATGGCTATGCTTGAGGGTGGGTTTCGTCAGGAGTTCAATATTTCACTTTACACGCATGACATAGACCACTCCGAGGCCATGAAACATATATCTCGTTTCGCAAGCAAGGATCTAGCATCTTTGCTGAGATTGGCTAAAGATCTAGTTCGTGTTTTTGCTGATCGCCTTAATGTGCGTGAGCTCCGTACACTTTCAACACATCCCAATAAAGAAAAGCTTGGTTCAAATAAGCTTCTTGAGGATATTCTGGCTCAGAAAATTGGAGCTGATAAAGCTCGCCACGTTTTCGGCCCAATTGTTGGCACATATGACATGCGAGTAGGTGATGCACACCCAACCAGTTCGAAGATTGGAGATGCTTTAAAACTCGCCGGGATCGACGAAGGCAGGTCGTTTCTGAGACAGGGTGAGCAACTGATCTCAAATTTTGGTCAATCAATATGGTGGATTGGAAAATTGCTTTTTGAGAAACCAAGAGATGCAAGTGAATAAACAATATATAGCATAACAATCACATCCAGCCGACCCCAAAAACGCTGGCGCGTTTTCGGGGCGGCTGATGTGAGGCGTTCGGTATCAGAAATCAAATTCGTGTCCTGCGTTTGCGAAGACAAAGAAGCCCCCTATCCAAATGCATATATGAAAATCACAGGCTGAAAAAATGGCAACAAAACAGAAGAACTTGCAGAGCAATTTTTTGAGAGGTGGCATTACTTCGATTTGCTTTTAAAAAATATTCATCGTTTAACCGAACCATCGGCTGCGGGGGACGGCAAACAGCGCGGCGGTTTCTCAAAGGCCATGCCCCGCATAAGGCTCAGTGGTAATTCCAGGCCCATTGCCTCGCCTGTTTGCCGCCCCTGAGCCGTGACGTTAGCTGGTGTAGCATTCAACAGAAAAAAGACTAAGGGGAATCGACGATGTCTAAGGATAATGATCCAGTTAAATCCTCGTCCAGAGATTCAATCGTGACGGCTCCGAAAGCGGATAGAACGTCCCCGATTACAGCAACTAATCCTCGTGAAGTAGCTGTCGTACACGGTCGCGATATAGAAGTTACGTCAGCAATATTCGAGTTTCTTCGTGCACTGGATCTTCGCCCCAGAGAGTGGGATGAATTACTTACTCGTGCGTCTGTGGCTACTCCCTATACTGGTCATTTAATAGAAAAACTGTTCGAAGATGTCCAAGCTGTAGTTGTTATTTTTACTCCTGATGATGAGACAAGACTTCACCCAGACCTACAGCATAAGGAAGTAAGTAAAAATAACCTATACAATTATTGTTAAATTTCAAGCGCTCTGAGGCATAATTTTATAGTTCCACTCACCATGAAAACTTTCACGTTTAATATTCAACAAGCTCATTTCCTCATCACTGACCTTAATCCCTTTTTCATATTTATTTTCATCGACATCTGCTTTTATATGTAACCCCTTTTTTGTTGTGGTACCAGCTATAAGATTGACTATTGTTCCCAGACTATCAAGTGGTCTGCCTCGCCAGTTTTTGCTCACAAAAGAGAACATTTGATGCTCGATCTTATTCCACTTGCTGGTCCCTGGTGGAAAATGACATACTTGTATAGTAATGCCCAATTCATTTACAAGCTTTTGGATTTCCAGTTTCCACAATCGTATCCTATAGCCGTTGCTTCCTCCGCCATCAGCAGTAATCAATAAACTTGTTGCATCAGGGTATCGAAAAATCCCCATTGCAAACCACCAACGACGAATACTTTCTACCGCAAATTCAGCCGTATCGCGGCTTATTCCTACATTAACCCATCCTTCATTCCGGGTCATATCAAAAACACCGTAGGGACAAGCTTTTCCTTTGTCCTTGTCTAAAAAATCATAAGTATTTACTACTCTTGGTTGGCCACGTTTTTCCCATTCCTCCCCTATGTTTTTAAACCAGCCAATATTTTCTTTCTTCTTGGCGTCAACTGAAATAACCGGTTGCCTTTGCTTTTGAAACTCCTTGACTTTTTGATTTATAAAATAAAACTGTGCATCCCGGTCTGGGTGTTGCTTGCCTTCCATTTTCTTACGATTTGACTGCATACTGTACCCCATCGTTTGCAACAGTGAATAAACCGCTCTTTGGCTTATTCGGTGACCTTTTCTTTGTAGGGCTTCAGCTAATTTATATGTACTTTTGCATGTCCATCGCAAAGGTGATTCCGGATCACCCCTCGTCAGCGGGTCAATCATTATGTCAAGGTCTTTGACTATGTCTGGATGTTTTTGGACCAAGCGTTTGCGTCCTCCGCCTGCTTTCCTAATCCGACCAGAACTTACGTCTGTCTTACCTTTTACCTCTTTCTTCCCTTTGCTGATTGTGACTCTCGATATACCTGTAGCTTCACATACAATAGTATCTCCGCCACGTCCTATTGCAATAGCCTCAGATGCGGCCCAGATCCTTTTCTCTCTCTCGGATAAATAGGCGCATATTACTTGGTGTCGTTGTTTGATTTGAGAAATTAGCGCTTGCCGTTCCCCCGAATTCATGCTCTCAATAATGCCATAATATGCAATAAAAAGTCAATAAAATTGTACATGTTATTTTTACTTATTGACTTATCTGACTCCTTATCCTCCTGTTCTCCTTCATTAACCTCTCTATCTTTATGCCTGCCTTGCTCACTGCCTGCGCTTTCATCTTGAAGGAGAAGCAGAGGGGTCAGGCATCGAAAATAGAAATTAAGGGTCCTCGACGTTTTCTGTGGATTTGATATATGGAAGTATCAAATCCACAGAAAACGTCGAGGACCCAGCTATTCTCGTCTACTGCTCAGAGCAACCATCCTTCTTACGGATATGCACCATCTCAAAAGATACATTGGATGAACCAAAAGACGGGGGCGGCATTTCAGACCCGAGCAGTGCGCGAACGCCTGCGGACCCCAAGAGCCACACCCCCGTCAAGTAGATATTCTACTTGACGGGGGTCCGCTCGTCACCTATAAAATTCAATGATAGACCCCTCTCCTTTTCCCTGCATGCCATATCTGTTACGGGAAGCCCAACGACTGAGCTCACTGGTTTTTACGGAGCGCAGTGGAGTAAAAATCCAGTGCACATACTATTAGGCAGTTAATAATTAGAGGCTTCTCCTTTAAGCCTTGATGTACAATATGATGAATATGATAAATAAACAGGCTCATAGCCGATACTATCAAACTTCAA
>JALTHV010000026.1 GCA_027004315.1 Deltaproteobacteria bacterium | reverse complement strand
AAGTGTGGTAAAGGGATATGCTGCTATTTTAGGCCTTGCCGCAGATATCCTCGCAAGCAGTGTCGATTTTCCTGCATTTGGTACCCCTATCAGGCCGACGTCGGCAATGAGCTTAAGCTCAAGGAGCAGCCATCTTTCTTCCCCAGGAAGCCCTGGCTGGGCATAGCGCGGTGCCTGACATGTCGGGGATACAAAACGGGCATTTCCCCTCCCGCCTTGCCCACCCCTTGCGGCAACCCAAGTCCCTTCTGGACCTGTAAGGTCTGCCAGCACATACCCTGTCTCAAATTCTTTCACTAAGGTACCTGGAGGTACTTCTATAATAATATCCGGGCCGTTCTTGCCGTGTTGGTTTTTCCCCTTCCCTGCCCCCCCTTTTTTTGCCTTGAAGTGGTGTCTCCTGCGAAAGGGAAGCAGGGTATTGAGCCCTGTATTCACCATGAGGATGATGTCTCCCCCGCGGCCTCCATCCCCTCCGTCAGGACCTCCTCGTGGGACAAAGCGCTCTCGCCGAAAGCTTACAGACCCAGGACCTCCATCTCCAGCTTTGACATATATTTTTGCTTGATCGACGAAATCCATGATAGTGCTTACACTATGTAGAACAAATACATGCCATATACACAAGTCCTAATTGAAATAAGAACAGTATAGGCCATGGCCCCAACCCCCTTGGCTGTCTGTCATAATAAGACCTATTGCAGGCCCTGGAGATAGCAGAGTAAAGAGAATCGACGATCTCAAAGAGAAGCAAATTTGTCAAGAGTGTAGCCCTGACCCCCTACATTACAGAAATCCAGACATTTTTTATGCGAAAATACATTTTTTTGATTAGCCATGGACACACATGGACAAAAAACAAAATGTCCCCAGAGATGCATTTTCATCCTTCGTTGTGTCCGCGCCGGGAATGGCGGTTACCATGACTTATTGAGGAGTTACGACGCAGGCTAGAAAACACTGTTAATGAAATCCGCGAGGAACAAAATAGATGAAAAAGGAGCAGACAGGATATCTCAGGCCATCAGACGTAGATAAAATAATCGTGGCCCTATTGGAATTCCCCGCGGCCATATAAAATAGATAAAGGGATCAGATGGCCGTACCCTGCTCTGGATATATACTTACTTGCTGACGATGTCGAACGGTCTCAAATTTCACCACTCCATCTATCTTTGCAAACAGGGTGTAATCCCTTCCCATGCCAACATTTCGTCCGGGATGAAACCTGGTTCCCAGTTGGCGAACCAGGATATTCCCGGCCCTTACGATCTGGCCGCCAAAGCGTTTTACACCTCTACGCTGACCTTTACTGTCACGACCATTGCGAGAACTGCCACCGGCCTTCTTGTGTGCCATAACTAATCTCCCTAGACTCGGATTTCTTTGATCTTGAGGGTAGTATAAGGTTGCCTGTGCCCACGCTTGACCTTATACCCCTTGCGCTTTTTTTTCTTCATGACCAACACTTTTTTGGCGAGGCCATGCTCCACGACCTGTGCACTGACTTGGGCGGTCTCTACTACAGGCCTACCGACTGTTATCTGAGCGCCATCTGCCACCATCAATACATCAGGGATCTCTACATCAGAGCCTGCTTCGGCATCGAGTCTTTCTACCCGGACCAGCTCGCCTGGACAGACTTTATACTGCTTACCACCTGTTTTTATGACAGCATACATAATTTCTCCAAAGCTACAAA
>JALTHV010000025.1 GCA_027004315.1 Deltaproteobacteria bacterium | reverse complement strand
GGCAAAGTGCCCTGATCTTGTGCATCAAGCGATGCTCCTGAAACCCTGAAAAAAGCTACCGCTGGCCGGGGGGAATATGATTCGGTTACCAAAAATGATGCCCCAACTTATTGAGAAGTTACAAGGCCTCATGAAAGTCTAGGATTCATGAGATAGGTTGGCAAAGGTGGCATATCTGTCCACAAAGGCCAGTTTTACAACACCAGTTGGGCCATTCCTCTGCTTACCTATGATGATTTTCGCTATGCCCCTGTTTGGGTTGTCTTCAGAGTGGTTATAGACTTCATCCCGGTATATGAAGGCAATAATATCGGCATCCTGTTCTATGGCCCCTGATTCCCTGAGATCCGCCATTTGCGGCATTTTGTTAGGTCTGTCTTCTACCTTGCGGTTGAGCTGAGACAGGGCTATTACAGGGAGGTCTAATTCCTTGGCCATTGCCTTGAGTGACCTTGAAATCTCAGAGATCTCCTGTTCTCGCCTTTCGTTGTAACCCCGTCCCTTCATGAGCTGCAGATAATCTACCAGCACAAGCCCCAGATTATGCTTGCTCTTGAGTCTCCTGGCCTTGGCCCTTATCTCCAGGGCAGAAATGATCGGGGTGTCGTCGATAAAGATCGGGGCCTTGGAGAGATAATCTGCAGCACTTATAAGCCTTGGCCAGTCCTTCTCGCTCAGGAACCCCGTCCTTACCTTTTGGGCATCTACCCTGGCTTCTGAGCACAGCATCCTGAGGGCCAACTGATCCCTGGACATCTCCAGAGAAAAGATCGCAACAGATATACCCTTGCTAATGGCCGCATGCTGTGCAATGTTTAAGGCAAAGGCAGTCTTCCCCATACTGGGACGTCCTGCAATGATTACGAGGTCAGATGGCTGGAATCCAGAGGTCAGTCTGTCTACTTCTGTAAAGCCAGAGGGCACTCCAGTAATCAGTTCCTTGCGTTCGTACAGGTCTTCAATGTTTTTAATGCCGTGCTTTATTACACTCTTGAGGGGATGAAAGGACTGGCGGACATTAGATTGAGAGATCTCGAATATGCCTGCCTCCGCAGATTCCAGGACTTCATTGACATCTCCTATCTCTCCATAGCACATAGTGACTATGTCTGAGGCCTTCTGAATAAGCCGGCGAAGAACGGCCTTATCGTAGACGATTTTGGCATAGTAGCCGATATTGGCGGCTACTGGCATGGTCTCCGTAATCTCTGCGAGGTAGGCAGCCCCCCCTATTGCCTCGAGTTTCCCCTTGGATTTCAGGATATTGTATACAGTTACAAGGTCCTGGGGTTCATTTCGGTCAAAGAGATCGATTATGGCCTCATAGATAATGCCATGGGCCTCTTTGTAGAAGTCATCTGGATGCAGGATATCAATGACCTTTAGGAGGGCCTGATTTTCTATAAGGATGCCACCGAGGACACACTGCTCTGCTTCTATATTCTGTGGTGGAAGACGGTAACTACTGGGTTGAGTAACGGTCTTTAAGGGACTTAGAGGCATCTTGCGGCCCGATCACTAAGCCTGGGTATCGGCGGATATAGACTCCTGTGAGACTACGTTTATCTTGAGAGTAGCTGTGACGTCTGGGCTGAGCTTTATAGGGACCTCGAATTCACCAAGGGCCTTGATAGGTTCATCTAGCTGTAACTTTTTTCGATCTATTGTATACCCCTGGGATGCTATGGCCTTAGATATATCCAG
>JALTHV010000024.1 GCA_027004315.1 Deltaproteobacteria bacterium | reverse complement strand
TGCTTGCCCGGCAGCTCCTCAAGGCACAGGCCGAATTCGGACAGATTGATCACACGTATCTCCTTACGGGCTGGATCCCGGTTGCACTCTTTGAACAGTTGAAGGAACGGATCCTCAAGGCCACATCCGGCAAGGCCCTGGTGGATCAGGTGGACCCAGAGGACATAAAAGAGGTCCGGTCCGGCATCCTCAAGATACCCATTCTCTTCAATAACCCCATGCTCATCCGTCCTTTTGAACGCCTGACCACCCTGTACGGCACCCCTTCCTATGAAGAGATAGAGCCCACGGTCTTTCTTGCAGTGAGTTTCCTTCTCCTCTTTGGGATGATGTTTGGGGACGTAGGACACGGGATCGTACTCTGTGCTATAGGATATTATGTATTCAGAAGGATGTATCGCTACATAGACTATGGAGTTATACTCATGGAGTGTGGTGTTTCATCCATGATATTCGGTCTTCTCTATGGCAGCGTCTTTGGTCTGGAGGACCTGTTCCCTGCCCTCTGGATGCATCCCATGGATGAAATCAACCACTTTATGATGATGTCGGTCTTTTTAGGGATGGGTATTATAAGCCTGGGACTGATCATCAACCTTATAAACGTTATCCGTCAGCACCGTTACGGAGAACTCCTGTCGACGTCCGGTCTGGCCGGTGCCCTGCTTTACTGGCTGAGTGTGGGCCTTTTTGTGCGTTACCTCCTCTCAGGCGGGCTCAGCCCCTTTGAACTGATATTTGCCAAGGTGGCAGCAGGGGCCTTGCTCATCCTGATGATCCTCCAGAGGCCGGTCAAGGCGGTATTGGCACAGCGCCACAGAGGCAAGAAATGGGCACACCTCCCGCCAGGTCTTGGGGGCACTATTTTGGAATCATTCATAGAGGTCCTTGATGACTTTTTGAGATACCTTGCCAACACTGTATCCTTTGTCCGTGTCGCAGCCTTTGCCCTCACGCATGCAGGACTCTTTATAGCGGTATTTTCCCTGGCAGACATGGTAAGGGATGCCCAAGGCCAGGGCATCTTTTACTGGATTACCTTACTAGTCGGAAATATAGTAATAATAGTCCTTGAAGGAGTAGTGGTCTCTATCCAGACCCTACGACTTGAATATTATGAATTCTTCAGCAAGTTTTTCCGTGGAGGGGGGAAGCCTTTTCAGCCCCTCCTTGAGGAGAAATTGTGAATTATGGAAAAAGACAAAGATCTATAACAACATTAATTCAAATTCAGAATTCAAAATTCAAAATTTCCGGATCAGGAGGCACTAATGAGGATTAAGAGGCCTTTGTTTTGGATATCAAGTTGGCTTTTGACCTTATTCCCGTGTATTGCCCAGGCCGCATCCAAGGCCGGGACATCCCCTGAGGCGGCAAAGTGGGGGTATATCGGGGCTGCCCTGGCCGTTGGGGCCTCTTCTATCGGTGCGGGAATAGCCGTTGCATTGGTGGGATCTGCCGCAATGGGTGCGGTCAGCGAAAGGCCTGAGATGGCAGGCCGTGCCTTGATCTTTGTAGGCCTGGCAGAAGGAATAGCCATCTATGGACTCATTGTGGCCATCATGATCCTGGGGAAGCTATAGATGTCGAAACTGGAAATTCGAAATTCGAAATTATGCACATCCTGGTCATAGCAGATCATCTGACATGCATGGCCTTCTCTCTGGGAGGTATAGATACGCGTGCGGTCAAGACCAGGGGAGATGC
>JALTHV010000023.1 GCA_027004315.1 Deltaproteobacteria bacterium | reverse complement strand
CTATATACATAGTAAAATGAGACCAGCCCCACCAGGGCCCCGGAAAGGCCCATGCTCGGACCTCCATAGAAACGCCCCAGTGCATAGAGGGGTATGGCCAGCAGGACACCCAGGAATGCCGGGAGCATTGCCCCAATCCAGTTGAGGGAAAAGGGCGTTATCTTTGTCAGGACCGCAGCAATTATAGATATAAGCGGAGGCATGGCCCTCCGATGCATCCCCTCTGGTACATTACGGTTATTGTCTATAGGGGTATAGGCGCCCTCTATAAGGTCCTTGGCCTGGGTCAGGTAGTAATAGCCATCAAAGGTGGTAAGCAGGGGCTCCCCCTTATATAGGGCATATTCTGGATGGGCCTCCCAGTCCCGAACGTCTTCAAGACGTATAAGGAGCCCAATTCCAACAATAAGTAATAGTGCCAGGGCCTCTATCCAATAGCGACATGGCACGGGACCCTTGAGCCTGGCCTCTATAGAATCCCAAGGTTTTGCAGTATGAGGACCTGCTATTGTGCTAGTAGTCTTAGAGGAAGACTCCTTTTTGACCTTGGTCAGAGATTTTTTCTTTTTGCGCCCCATATCCCCTCCTATGCATCCAGGCATGGCATCTTTAGAATTTTTTTTTGGTTGCCATTGAAAAACAAGGGCAAATCTAGATTACAGGGATTGCCATGGAGATCAAACACAATCCACTGCAGGCACAAAGAAATTAACGGCCCTTTCCCCTTCAGCAAATGTCATAATATTTTTTCCTTCAGAAATTATCTTTATCTATTAGGGTTTTATATAGGCACATCCTTTGGCCTGGAGTCGGATGAGTTCTACAATGCCAGCCGGTACAACTTGACAAGGCCCTAAAAGTTCCTCACCTTTAATGCCCAGATTGTTGAGCGAGTTGTTACAGACAAGAAAATGGACACCGTCTCCAGACAGATTTTGAATTCGAGGAGCATACTCAGTGGCTCGTTCACGCTGAAATAATTTAACCGCAACACCATTTGCCACTAAATAGATAGTAGCTTCTTCAGCAGAGACCTCTTTTAGCAGATTTTCCACGTTATTAAGAGCCATGATCAGTGCCTCTTTATTGTCCCAGTCAATGTGAAAAACAACTTTTGTTTTCATTAGGCTTTCCCTCCTTTAAGGATAACGGAACGGTGTTTCTGTCAGCAATTTTCCCTGCCAGCAAGACCAAGACTCTTTATCCTGGAAGATAGATGTCAAGACCATTTTCAGTAAATTTTAAGTTACACGGCACCCTATGATGGATACCGAGGAACAGGTGATTGTCTGGGACTATTCGTTTTGTATATAATTAGGTTATTTATAATGAATTTGTGTTGTCTTGGCGTGATAAGCCGTTTAGTTTAGCACCTTTATCTCTGGAAATCGTAACTTCTCAATAAGTCCTGGCAACTTCGATGTAACCGATCACAGGGTGCTTCTTTTTCCAACATGCTCTCGCCCCTTGTTTTCTAAGGTTTTTGTAGCATAGGACCCTCCCTGTTCTCCTCCGCTGCGCTCCGGAGCCAGGGTTTCCAATGCTGCAAAAACCAAGAAAACTATAGGGCTAACGCAAATCGTTTCCAAAAGAAGCACCCTGTGATCAGTTACCAAAAATGATGCCCCAACTTATTGAGAAATTACTGGGAATCTGTGCTAAATCTTCTTCCAGCCCTTTTCTTCCCCCTTTATCAGTCGTTTGATGTTGTCCTTATGTCTTACCCAGATGACAAAGGCAATCCCCAACGACATAAATTCGAAGGCAGGTACCGGGCAAAAAAAGTATATCAAGATCGGCATAAGGACAGCCGTAGTGAGAGAACCCAGAGATACATAGCCCCACCTCCTTACTACCAATACAAATATGATCGTGGCAACGCCAAGTGCCTTTGGACAGACGCCCAGGAATACCCCTGTTGCAGTGCCGACACCCTTCCCACCATGGAATCTGAGGAATATAGAATAGCAGTGGCCTAACACCGCGCCAAGGCCTGTGCATGCAATCCAGAAATAGAGCTCAGGCGAGCCGGACATTGCCCATCTGCACCCAATAACTGGCAGAAGGCCCTTGGAGAGATCTGCTGCCAGTGTCAACAGGCCCCAGCGCCAGCCTCCTTTGCCCAGTACCCTTGCTACATTGGTGGCCCCTATGTTCCCGCTGCCATGTTCTCGAAGGTCTATACCCTTGGCACGGGCCAGGACCAGGCCAAAGGGTATTGACCCGATAAGATAGGCCCCGATCGGCCAGATTATCTGAGATAAAGAGACCATTCTTCCGGATAGGTCAGGAGACATCCCCTCCTTAAGGCCCTTGTCAGCTCCAGGCGCAGTCTGTTGTAGGGATTTTGTACACCTATTAAGGAGTCCAAAGACCCGATCTGTCTATCTCCGGGGCCCAATCTGCCGTCACCGTTGTGGTCAAAGATTATATAGCCTGGAGGTCCTGGAGTCCCCTTCTCAAAGACTGAGATCTCAATCGACCTGCTGTAGTCAGCCCCCTCCTCCAGTTTCAAAGAGACCTGGCCAAGTCCTGTAACCACCCCAAATCTTGATATATATTTCCCTTTTTGATATCCTGGGTGTAAGGTCTTGTCTATAGAGACCGGAATCCCGAAGGGACGGACCATGTCAAAAAATGGATGTCTGCTGTTGAGGATGACTACCGGGTCACCCAAATTACAGAAAGAATATATGATATCCATGGCATGGTCATCCACGGCTATGCAGCCTTCAGTCCAGTCCCTGGTCCTGCGCCTGCCGTTGTCACGGTATATCCCCCCGCCATGTATGCCAATTCCCCCGCCAAGGGCAGTGTAGTCCGGTGGGGGGATACCGGCCGATATAGCACTCACAATAGAGCGGAATTCCTTCGGAGAGATATACCCTGCCCTTAGGCCCAGCCAGGCATCTACCTTATTGGGATAAGAGATCCCCAGGAATCTGTAAAATTTACTCTTATGCTTTTTATATGTCACATAATAGCAGCCTTCAGGGGTAGACCCGTCTCCCCTGTGGCGTTTTGGCGACATGGAATCTATGCCGAGGGATACAGGAATCCTTTTTATGATCTTTCCATGTCTACAGAGAAACAGGCGGTGTATCCCCTTATCGACCACTATGCACCTTGAGAAGGTCTGCCCGGCATAGGCCTTGTAGGGCAGGACCCCCAGGCCTATCAGGGTTGCAGCCAGGGCGCCGAGGATCTTGACCGGATTACTGCTCATATGAGCTAGACTGTAGGCCAATTCTTCCAGGGACCCAGGACCAATTCCAGATTGTATGCAGCAGTAAGGAGCCTTTCTTCCCCAAAGTGCCCGGCCATTAACTGGAGCCCTATGGGGAGGCCATCACGGCTCAGGCCGCAGGGTACAGAGATTCCGGGTATACCTGCCAGATTCACTGGGATGGTAAATATATCTGAGAGATACATCTGTAGGGGATCGCCTGTCTTTTCTCCCAGCCTGAATGCAGTGGTAGGGGCCACAGGGGCGGCAATCACATCGCATTTCTCAAAGGCATTCCTGAAGTCCTGCATGATCAGGGTGCGTACCTGTGAGGCCTTTTTGTAATAGGCATCGTAATATCCCGCTGAGAGGGAATAGGTCCCTATCATTATCCTCCTCTTGACCTCTGGACCAAATCCCTGGGACCTGGCCTTTTTATACATATCCGTGAGGTCTTTGAAGCCCCGGACACGCAGCCCATACTTTACCCCGTCGTAGCGCGATAGGTTAGATGAGGCCTCGGCCGGGGCAATGATATAATATGCGGCTACGGCATAGTCTGTGTGGGGGAGACTTACCTCCTCTACCCTGGCCCCTTGGCTCTCCAGCGCAGAGATGGCATCCCTTACAGACCTTTCCACCTCTGGATCAAGACCTGAGATAAAATATTCCCTGGGGATACCTATAGTGCAGCCCTTCAGACCCGGGATCAGAGACAGGGTGTAGTCAGGTACGTCTCTGGGTATAGATGTAGAGTCCCTGGGATCATAACCGGATATGACGTTTAATAACAATGCACAGTCAGTGACATCTCTTGTGAGGCTCCCTATCTGATCCAGGGAGGAGGCAAAGGCCACCAGGCCATACCTCGATACCCTGCCGTATGTGGGCTTCATCCCCACGACCCCACAGTGTGAGGCAGGCTGACGTATGGAACCCCCTGTATCTGAGCCCAGTGAACAGGCGCAGGTCCTGGCGGCAACAGATGCCGCCGAACCACCGCTCGATCCCCCTGGGATCCGTTCAAGGTCCCAGGGATTGTGGGTGGGATGAAATGCGGAGTTCTCTGTAGATGACCCCATGGCAAATTCATCCATATTGAGCTTGCCCAGCATCACTGCCCCATGGGCCTCGAGCCTCTCTATTACTGTGGCATTGTATGGCGGCACAAAATTCTCCAGCATCCTGGATCCACAGGTAGTCCTTACCCCACGGGTACAGATGACATCTTTTATGCCCACGGGGATTCCTGTAAGAGGAGTGGCATCCTCTACCTTTCTAGCGAGGCATCTGTCCGCCTTTTCTGCCTGGTCCAGGGCCTGGTCTGGAGTCAGGGTCAGATAGGCCCCGACCTTGGGATCGACTCCATCTATCCTATCCAGATAGGCCTTTGTGACCTCAACTGCGGATACCTCCCTCCTGACAAGGAGTTCATGTAGCTCGTGCATAGTAAAATCGGTCAGACTCGACATGTCCTATCCCCTCAATGTAAGTTCTCAATAAGTCCTGGCAACTTCGATGTACCCGACCACAGGGTGCTTCTTTTTCCAACATGCTCTCGCCCCCTCACCCTGCCCTCTCCCCCAGGGAAGAGGATTTGGGTGAGGGAGAACACTGTATTGCCAGGACTTATTGAGAAGTTACCCCTCAATCAGATAATCTTCGGCACCACAAATAACCCGTTTTCGTGCTCAGGGGCATTAGAAAGTGCCTTATCAACTGGCAAGGAGGGCCTTGGTTCGTCTTCTCTAAAGGCATTTGTGAGTTCCAGGGCATGGGTGGTAGGCCTTATCCCGCTGGTATCCAGCTCCTCCAGCTTGCCTATATATCCAAGTATATCGTTTAGCTGCCTGGCAAAATCCCTAATCTCATCTGGATCGAAACTGAGCCGAGCCAACTGGGCCACATGTTCAATTTCAGAAACCGTTATCTTCACAGATATGGCCTCCCCTAATTTTTGTATAAGAATACCCTGTCTTCAGCCTTTTATCCAGAGGATTTTGTAGGCTATTTGGATGATAACTGTTCACGAGGGAGAATGCGAACGGTTACGAGTAATCCGTGTAATCTGCGAAATCTGTGGATTAAAAAATCCTGTAACTTCTCAATAAGTTCTGGCGTAACCGTTCGCGTCTCCGGCCAGCAGTGGCTTTTTTCAG
>JALTHV010000022.1 GCA_027004315.1 Deltaproteobacteria bacterium | reverse complement strand
TGTCCCAACATTTGACATTTAAGACAGGATACGAAAGAAGGGCATAGGACTGAGTGGGGGGAATAGGGGACGTTGGTACTTTTGCTGCTTTACTTATCTTTCAAATCGGCCTCGTGTGAATTTAGGGGACGGAGTTAGTTTATAAACTTATGGCTTGTGTTTTTGGTGCCAGGTCTTGACATTTAACGTAAATGAGGCATAAGAAACTCAAGTTTCGGAGTTGGTATATCAGCCTGTAATTAAAGAGTTTTTTCATGCAACACACGAATTAGCTTTATGTTGCTATATTAAACGTATAATATAATAATAAACTATTACTAATAGTTATATATTCTTATTAAATACTGCAACAAAAAATATAATTTAGCAGACATGGCTATTTTTACTTAATTTTCAAGAGGTTAATCCAAGTCAGAAACTTGAGAAGGAAGAAAAAAGAGGGGATTAGCCACCGGCAGGGGATGAAAACAAAGAAAAGGTCCGGTGTAACCAAACCATAATGTTTTTGTTGAAAAAAATAACAGCCCCTTTGTTTTCTCCTCTTTGCCTTTGCATTGAATTATTACTGCTGGGTCTGGTCTTGCTCTGGTTTAGCCGCAGGCAGCGGGCCGGGAAAATAATAGTCTCTCTTGGCGTCATTTTGTTATGTCTATCAAGTTACGGCGCCGTTTCGGATAGTCTTCTGCGACCGCTGGAATATAAATACCCGCCACTGGTACATTTGGAAGCTGTTCATGGTATAAAATGGATAGTGGTACTGGGTGGTGGGCATATATCCGATCCAGGCATCCCCTGCACCAGCCAACTTTCAGATGCTTCCATAGCTCGTCTTGTGGAGGGTATCCGCCTCTATAAAATGCTGCCCGGGAGCAAATTAATCTTCTCAGGGGGAAGCGCTTTTGATCCGGTGCCTGATGCCGAAATAATGGCTGATGTTGCCCGGGCAATAGGTGTCAATAAGCGGGATTTGATTTTAGAATCTCTTTCAAAAGATACAAAGGATGAAGCGAGATTGATTCAGAAGATCATCGGCAGAGACAGGTTTGTCTTGGTGACTTCCGCCTCCCATATGCCACGTGCGATGGCCCTTTTTGAAAAACGTAGTATGCACCCCATACCCGCACCTACAGAGTACTTGGCGAAGGCAAGACAGAAGATAAGCCCCGCGATGTTTTTTCCAAGCGCTGATGGACTTGAGAAGACTGAAAGGGCGTTTCATGAATATCTGGGTTTGGCCTGGGCGAAACTTAGAGGTCAGATATAAAAATGCGGGGGCAGAAGGAAGCAGTCCTGGTCGAAACAGATGATCCGGCTGGAGGGTAAGCGTTCACACCCCCTCCTGTTGCAACCGTCTACGTCCCCGGCCAGCAGTAGCATTTTGAAGGGTCTCAGTGCGGATTAATAGGCAGTGTGCCCTGATCTTGTGCATCAAGCGATGCTCCTGAGACCCTTCAAAATGCTACCGCTGGCCGGAAGGATGTGAACAGTTACGCTGGAGGAATAATCTTTGCGTCTTGGCAGCTTTGCGCTAGGATAATCCGGAGAGAGTGTATCTGGAAAAGGTAATGCCGCATAGACTTCAAAGGAATCATTTTGTTCGGCATTTGAAGTGCATAATTTGGGATTATAACTTCTGGCTGGATTTGAGGCTTATTCTGACCACGGTTGAAAGGTGAGACAAAGGCCATGCTTGAACTATTTAAAAGAAT
>JALTHV010000021.1 GCA_027004315.1 Deltaproteobacteria bacterium | reverse complement strand
CATAACTTTAGGAGTTGTAATGTCTGCCATACCACCTCTGAGTGTAATGAATGCCATCAGAAAGTGATCTTGAGGTATAGAAAGTAAATCCCATCTGTTCATAGTGGAGGAACATTGGGGGAAAGTTTTTAGATCTTAGGAGGTTTAGGGCATGTTAAAAAAATACGTAAAGACTTCCACATTGGTGTGGGCCCTCCTATTGGGCGGGCTGATATTGCCACAGATGGCATTGGCCCATCCACCTGTCCAACTCTTGGACAGGAGTGGTACGCCCATTGTATCCCAGTTAAATGCCAATGATACCATTACTGCTGCAAATGGATCTGTCTATATGGCAGGACCGGCATACAGTCCCGAGAAGACCTGTGGAAAGTGCCATGACTATCAGGCAATTACACAGGCCTATCACTTCCGTGAGGGTGTTGGTCCGCATGGGGAGAACCTGAGTGACCACTGGAGCAACAAGGAAGAAAACGGGACCCTCTATAAATATCTGGCCAATGCCTATGGGTATATCCTGAGTCCTGGTCAGTTCGGTGCATGGTGACCTCCCTCTTACCGCCAGTTGGCGGCCAAGAGTGAAAGAGGCAGCCTGGCAGATCCATTTACCTCTGAAGGCAAACCGTACTTTTTCGATCAGGGGGTTGCTGACCAGATGGTCACCTGTTACTCCTGCCATCCAGGCGGTGGCCCGGCTGAAGGAATAGTGCAGCCGGACGGGAAGGTTATTCCCTATACTGATCCCTCTCTCCAGCCTGCCAATACATATGACAGGGATTTTTACAGCTATGGCCCAAATGCGATTACTAATGCCCTATATGGCGGGACCACCATCTCAGAGGCAGTCCAGAATAATGGTGCCCCAAAGAGACATGACTGGAACAAGTCGGGTGTCATGGAGGCAGACTGTCTCCTCTGCCACATTGATCCTGAGAGTAAATATACCCTCCATGCCGCCGATGGCCTAAAGGCACAGCCCTTCAGGCCGAGGATGATGATCTTTGCCGAGAGACAGAACGGTTCAGTGACTAAGATATCCTTAGGTATGCCGCTCAAGGTTGGTCTGAAGAATGAAACTGCCCTTTCATACACCGATCCGGCCCAGAGGATGTCGAGGCCGACGCCTATGATGGCCATGGCAAAGCTCCCTGCGAAAAACGTAGGTGAGATGATGCAGATGTGGACCGATGCGCTGAAACAGATGGAGCAGAATGGGGTAAACCTGCCCTATGCCCTGTATGGTCATAATGTCAGGAAGATCTGGGATGCAAACGGCAGCATAAAGGCCGCCTATTGTGCAGACCCGGCCGGACCGGCCGACGAGATGGCCAGGCTTGGTGCGGCCAATAGTGCTATTAACAGGCTCTTTAAAGGTTTTCTGGATTATATGAAGGGCAATGGATTACTTCCTCCTGGTGCCACCATGAATCAGATGATGGGTATGTTCTTTAATGATTTTATCTATGCCTATCAGATAAAAGATAAGACGGGTAAACTGCTTCCTATTCCGGTCCCCTTGCGGGCCTATGAACCAGGAAAGTTTTATACTGACTGGGACAGTCCTGATGCCTCTGTGAGGGATTATATGCGTGCCCCCCTTATAGAGAAGGATAAGGACGGGATACCCTATTCAGGAATGGTCGGTTTGGGCTGGGGAGCCAAAGAATTTGCCGTGCAGAAGGCCATGCAGGGGGATCAATCCTACATGGA
>JALTHV010000020.1 GCA_027004315.1 Deltaproteobacteria bacterium | reverse complement strand
CCTCGCCGAAGTTCCTGCTCCAAGCCTGGGGAATAATTCTCTCCTGATACGAACCGAAACCTCATTGGTAAGTGTCGGGACAGAACGTTACATGCTGGACTTGGCAAAAAAGAGCCTGGTTGGTAAGGTGTTGGTCCGTCCGGACCTGGGTAAAACAGGTATTGGATAAGATCAAGACCAAAGGATTAATGGAGGCGTGGAGACAGTCCAAAGCAAGGCTTGACGTGCCTGTGCCGCTTGGTTACTCATGTGCAGGAATTGTCCAGGATTGCAAATTTAAGAATTCAGGGATTGAGTGATTGAGGAATCGGAAGGGGGATATATTTAGATGGTATTAAAAATTATCTCAATTGATGGTCCTTCAGATTACTATAAATTAAGTGATTTCATTCCTTCAGAGTATTTATCGCCAAATTTAGTTGATCTATTTCAGAAAAAACTAAGTTCTTCTATAAAGTCTATTGTGGTTGAATATCCATATGTGGATAAAGATTACAGGAGTACATATTACAATTTTTATTCTAAAAGGCACCGTAGTTATGATAAATTTTGCTTTCGGTTGCATCTTTTTGAAAAAAAATTTGACTCAGAAGATGCTTTATCTGAAAATGCCGATTCATATCAAGGATCAATCGTTTTGAGACCCACAGAGGTGACATCTCTGGGTCGAACTCAATTATCTCCAAAGGCTATTAGAGATTTTAAAGGGTTCATTTGTGAATCGACATTTGAAAACAATCTTATGGGAATTCCTTTACAGGTAAAATGCTTTCCACATATCATGCAGGATACGGATGTCACCGTGTGCGCGCACGCCGTATGCTGGATGATAGCGAGATATTATAGTGAAAAATATGCTGTTTACCCTGAAAGGTTATTATTCGATATTACAGAGTCTATAAAGGATATTTCAGGGGGAAGGCTTATTCCTTCAAGAGGTTTAACCCTTGGTCAGATATCTGAAATCTTCTCAGCTATAGGATTTTATCCGGAAATTTTTATTCGTAAGCTATACAAAAATAATGCTTTTTTTTATGATATGTTATACATGTATATAGAATCAGGTATTCCGGTAGTTGCGGCTATGAATAAAAAGAAACATGCGGTGGCTTTGCTTGGCCATGGGCCGATAAATTCTACTTTTGAGGTGTTGAAAGGTTTGGATGATGATCTCATTTGTACGAGACATTTGATTGAATACCTTATTATTAATGATGATAATTCCTTGCCTTACAGTTTTATGAAATTTAATGAGAAAGGGGAGAGAAATACCGGTCTCTTTCCTTATACTTATAGAGATATTGATGGGTTTGTTGTTCCTTTATATGAAAAGATGTATTTGAATGCTGAAAACGTTATGAGATTCTATAAGCTAATATTTGATAGTGGAATGATAATTATTCCATCCAAATTTGACAGATTTTTGATCCGTATATTCATGACTTCTTCCCGGTCTTATAAAAGCCAACTTAGGAATTCAAAAAAAATAGATTTTCATATGAAAATGGCCCAACTTGAACTTCCAATGCCGAAGTTCATTTGGGTTGTTGAAATTTCTACTCCAAAGAACTATGATGAGATGATGGTAGATTACAGGTGGGTAATTGATGCTACGGCAAATCAATATGAGAAGTATCCTTTTTTATTTATTCATGATAAAGAAAAGATGATTATTCATGATAGGGCAATTGATAGAAGGTTATATAAAGTGTCTTTCGATTCGCTTGTTCAGCCTTATGAACTTTATAAAAACAATTTAAGGGGGTATTTATGAGCCAGAAGATAAAATTAAATTATAGTTTTTCTGACAAGGCTGTGCTATTAGACGAAAAATCTGAAGAGTTAAAAAAATACGAGATATTTTTTGAAAAGAAACTGCTTCCAGAGATAAAAAAGATAGAAAAAAGAAAAATAGAGGCTCTGGAACACGCTTATCGCATTCGTGTTTCTTGAAATAAAGCTGAATTTCTAAGCATTTCAAAGCTATTCATTCTTTTATTTTCCACTTATTCGTTCGACAACAAGAATGAAACAAGTCATCCAGAATTATAATACCGGCGAGTTAATCCTCGCCGAAGTTCCTGCTCCAAGCCTGGGGAATAATTCTCTCCTGATACGAACCGAAACCTCATTGGTAAGTGTCGGGACAGAACGTTACATGCTGGACTTGGCAAAGAAGAGCCTGATCGGTAAAGCCTTGGCCCGTCCGGACCTGGTGAAGCAGGTTATCAATAAGGTGCAAACGGAAGGATTAGGTGAGGCATGGCGCCAGTCCAAGGGGCGGCTTGATACCCCGGTTCCCCTGGGATACAGCGCAGCTGGAGTAGTTACAGCCGTTGGTAATAGCGTTACTGGTTTCGCTGTGGGCGACCGAGTGGCCTGCGCCGGCAGTGGCATCGCCAGCCATGCTGAAATCCTGCGTGTCCCCCAAACCCTGGCCGTGAAGATTCCCGATAATGTGGGTTTCGAGGCGGCTTCCTTTGTTGCTTTGGGCGGTATTGCCATGCATGCCATCCGCATGGCGAAGCTCACCTTTGGCGAACGAGTAGTGGTACTGGGCCTGGGACTACTGGGACAGTTGGCAGTGCAGATTCTTAATTCGGCCGGCTATTGGGTGTTCGGTGCTGACGTTGTCCCTTCTAAGGTAAAAATGGCGTTGGAGCACGGCGCCCACGACGGAGCAACTATTGGCCAGGATGACGTGGTCAGCGCTGTGCGCACGTTAACCGGCGGTCACGGCGCCGATGCGGTGATCATCTTCGCCAGTAGCAAGAGTAATGATCCCATCGAACTGGCTGCCGGGTTAGCCCGCGAGCGGGGGCGTATTGTGGTACCCGGCCTGGTGGGATTGGACATCCCGCGCAAGGTATTTTACGAAAAGGAACTGGATTTCCTGGTCAGTCGGGCCTGGGGCCCGGGGATGTATGATCCGGCTTATGAAGCCGGGAAAGTAGATTATCCCTTATCATTTGTGCGTTGGACTGCTCAACGCAACATGGCCCATTTCCTGGAGATGCTCAGCGATGGCAAGGTGACGGTGGAGCATCTCATCACCTACCGTTTCCCCATCGACCGGGCTGTGGAAGCCTATAAGATGATCCTGAATGGCAAAGAGCCGGTTATCGGCGTCATTCTGACGTATCCCGGGAAACCGGATTTTTCCCGACGGGTTGACCTGGGCCATGGAGATAATGGCTCACCACAGAGAACGCCGAGAACGCAAAGATTACCAGAAAAAACTCCCCAATCCTCCGCGCGCTCTGCGTCCTCTGCGGTAAATAAAGATTCAGTGGTCTCCATTGGTCTCATTGGCGCGGGCTTATTTGCCAAGGGAACATTACTGCCGGCTTTGAAAGGCATTGAGGGAGCCAAACCCTGGGCCGTGGCAACCTCCACAGGCCTTAGCGGTGAGCATATTGCCAAAAAATATAGCCTGGCCTATTACACGACGGATGTTAAGGAAATACTGGAAGATCCAGAGATAGATCTGGTCATGATTCTGACCCGCCATGGCAGTCATGCCTCGCTGGTGTGTGAGGCCCTCCGGTCAGGTAAGCATGTTTATGTGGAAAAACCCCTGTGCCTTAACGAAAAACAGCTTGATGAAATTGTAAATCTTTATTCTTCACTCTTTACTTCTCACTCCTCACGGCCTTATCTGGTGGTAGGTTTTAATCGCCGTTTTGCCCCCACAACACAATTCCTCTTGAAACATCTGCAAGGCATTGCCACACCAAAGATCGTCACCGTGCGCGCCAATGTGGGTTACATCCCACCCGAAGTGTGGGTGCATGACCCCGAACAGGGAGGTGGCAACATCATCGGTGAGGCGTGCCACTTTGTGGATTTGATACAGACTTTGACTCAATCTCACCCCATCAGCGTCTATGCTAGCGCTGTCCGTTCTGAAAGCGAGGCCGTCATTCCAGATGACAATATGGTTATTACGTTGACTATGGCCGATGGCAGCGTGGGTAACATCGTCTACACGGCTTTGGGGGACAAAGCATACCAACGGGAGCGTGTGGAACTCTTTGCCGGTGGTGGGGTAGGCGTCATCGAGAATTTCAAGACGGCTCTCTGGAGTCAGGGGGGCCAACGCAAGAAGATGGGGAACATACTGACCGGGGTAGACCGTGGTTATCAGGCGGAGATGCAGGCTTTGATCGGTTCTTTGCGAGAAGACAGGCCCTTTCCTGTATCGTTTGATAGCTATGTCGCCACGACCAAAGCGACTTTTGCGGCCATGGAATCACTGCGAACGGGACAGCCGGTTAATATTCACGGCGGAGGATGCTGAGAACGCAGATGAAATCAGGAAAGGTCTCCGCTCTCTCTGCGTTGAGAGTATTATGCGTATCCTTTTATTGACCACGTACTTCCCACCTGAGACAGGGTCGGCAGCGCATCTTTTTTATGAGCTGGGAAAGACGTTTGTAAGCAGGGGACATACTGTCAGCGTGGTAACCGGGTTCCCTGCTTACCACGTTCAGGGCGATGTCAGCCAGTACCGTGGCCGTTTCTGGATGCGTGAGGAGGTAGACGGCCTGGATGTCTATCGCGTTGTCGTTCCGCAGATCGCGCGTAACACGCCTGTAGGCCGTGGGCTGTGGCAGTTCAGCAGTGCGTTTAGCTTTACTTTGGCCGGGATGCGTGTGCCCCGCCCCGATGTGGCTTTGATTTACTCGCCCCCGCTGCCGCTTGGGCTAACGGCGTTAAACTGGCGTTGGTGGCGAAAGATTCCCTTTGTGTTTAACGTGCAGGACTTGTTCCCCCAGAGCGCGATTGATTTAGGTCTGTTGCGTCAGCGTCCTCTGATTACCTTCTTTGAGAGGTTAGAGCGTTTTATTTATCGACGTGCCGATGTGATTACGGTGCATTCCCCTGGCAACCGCGAACACGTTTTGGCGCGTGGAGGGCGAGCAGAATCCACCTTTGTTATGCATAATTCGGTGGATGTGGAATTTATTCGACCTGCTCCTAAAGAAAATGCCTTGCGTAAAGAGTTGGGGCTTGAGAGCAAATTTGTGGTTTCGTTCGGGGGAATTATGGGATTTTCACAAGATCTGGATACGGTTCTTGAGACGGCATGCCTGTTGCGTGGACACAAGGCCATCCATTTTTTACTCGTGGGAGACGGAGTTGAAAAAGAACGTCTGATGGCCAAAAGTCAGGAAATGGGGCTTACCAATGTGACGTGGTTACCGATGCAGCCGAGGGAACGTTATCCGGATGTTCTGCACGCCTCTAATATTGGATTGGCCACACTGCATGCTGAGGTTAAAACACCGGTCGTTCCTTCCAAGATATGGAGCAACATGGCGGCGGGTGTGCCGGTCATTACCATGTTAAACCTGGATGGTGACGTCCCCAAACTTATTCAGGAGGCAAATGCCGGT
>JALTHV010000019.1 GCA_027004315.1 Deltaproteobacteria bacterium | reverse complement strand
TTTTACGAAACCATCATAATTGTCTTAGGGTAGAATAGGGCTCAATATCCTAAATGGTAGCTTCACAGTATCTAAGACCAGGTCTATCATGGCCTTACCTACTGCATCAGGTGGCAGGACAGTGACCTTGGGGTCCTTTATCTGCCCCTTGATCTTTACCGGAATCGCTATGATGGATGCATCCTTCCCGCCTATGACCCTTCCCAGTATAGGCACCTTTGAGACAACCGTGTCTATAGTCTTAAATGGAGACACCAGCATATTTATATCTAGGTCTGCCTTAGCCATATTGACCCTGCCACTGGCAAAGAAATTTAGTCCTTTCCCTTTAACTATGGCCTTATTAATAACCAGGTTATTGTCTCTTACAACCCCATCGAGTTCTGCACGAGAGTAAAAAAGTCCGCTCTTTAGGACATCAGAGATCCCATTTTTACTAAAAAGGTCCATTACATTTAATATGCTAAATATCTTGGAGAGCAGGGTCATACGCTCTATCTTGCCGTTGACAGACTGGAACTTCACTTTGCCTCCCTGCCAGTTACCAGGCATCCCTCTAAGCATCGCATTTATGGTAAAAGAACCTTCCATCAGGCCTTTTTCGAGACCAAGGCAGGGAAGCACTTCTTGCAGGGCCGGTTTTTTGGAAGGACTACTGGAGATAAATATCGTAGCTATACCATGGGCCGGCCACGAGCGCCAATTGCCTGTGGTATTGATGTCACAGATCGTACCAGAAGATATGGAGACAGAGGTCTTGTCTTGAGATAATAGCCTTATCTGACCTGCAATGGAGTGCCAGGTATAGTGGCTGTATCCAAACTTACCCAGGTTGAAGCCAATTCTCCCTGTAACAGACAGGGGAGATGATGGCTTTGTAGATTCAGGTCTATTTACCTGGGAAGGAGGTCCTTTTTTATATGATTTGAGGAGTCCGGATAGCTTTTCCCATGAAAGAAACTTAGATCTCAGGGCCAAGTCCAGGTCAACATTGTGTCTTGAAAACAATACCTGCCCTGTAGAGTGTATAGATTCTCCATCCATGCCTACATAGAGGTCCTTTATGTCCACCCGCGATCGCCTGCCTTTCAGATAGGCATGTCTGATCTCCAGCGGTTTCTTGAGCCCCCAATACCAATTGAGCCCGGATGCCTCTATAAGACCCTTGCAATGTCCGGGACCCCTGTCTCCCAGACTCAGGTTACATGAGCCATCAATGTATCCTGATAGCAGCCTGTTCTTTTCCAGGACTCCATCCAGGCCATCTCTATCCAGGTACCCATTCCAATTCAGGGCCAGCCTCTTCCCAGGGATCACCTGCAGGGAGAAACTCGCCCTTTCGTTTCTGCTGGCAATAGTGAGGTCTCTCAAGAAAAAACCCTTTGGGCGAGAGCTGAGATCCAGCCTTACCTCTGAGGCCTTTCCATGCCTCTTTTCTGAAGTGATCCTGCCCTTCACATCTACAGTGTCCCGATCCCATGCAACCCTGAGGTGATCCAGTCTACAGGGGACACGGGGGAAATACAGGTCAGGTATCCACCCCTTTGTCTTCACCCATCTGGAGATCCCCTGCCTCACGGTACCGCTCATCTCTAGCCAGCCCTTCCAGTCCTGCCAGTCTCTGTGCCTGAGATTTCCCCTTAGGGATATATCCTGATCTGAGAGCCGCATATTACAGCGAGATATAAGGACCTTTTCCTGGTTGACCTGGACAGAGGCCTCTCTGACATGGGATGTCCCAGGAAGCAGAGGACTGTGGAAATCTAGGCCCTTGGCATGTACATCTATACCATATCTCCACTTCAGGGGATCTCCTGCCGGCCCTTTGAGCCAGGAATTCCGCAGTTCCAGAGGACCATTGACTGAGAGCAGGACCTTAGAAAGGACCTTTTTTATCCCTGGATAGCCCTCCAATTTTGCATAGACGGGACCTGAGTCCAGTGATGCATCAAGCCTCTTGACCTCGAGATAGACAGTATCGTCTTCCCACCTGACCAGACCGTCTGTATCGTGGACAACATTTGGGCCGACCGTCCCCTGTATGTCCTTCCATTCTACTCCTTGAGGAAAGATCTGTAGTTGGCCCCCTTTGATATGGATAGGCCAACTGATCCTCTGGTAATATGCATCTCCATTGATGTCTGAGACCTCTACTCTCACTGCTATATTGTCTAATCTGTCTCCCAGGATGAGGTTTCCAGAGGCAATGCCCTTGACCTTGCTGAACTTGCCCAGCTCATCCCTGAACCCCTGGTTATGGATCAAGCGGTGTAATAGCGGGGGGAGCTTTGACAGGTCTGCGTCCAGACCCAGGTCTAACTTAAAGACCCTGTCTTTGCCAACCAGACCGAGCTCAAGGGAGCCATTTTTTCCCACAGAATCGTCCAGCCTGGCTGAGAGATTCTGCCCGGTCAATATCCCGTCCCGGATCCTTATCTTGCCACATGCGTCCTTGAGGTCCAGGTCTGCCCCAGGTACGTGTATTGGTGCCCCATCCACATCTGCCGTGATAATCATAGACTTCAGGTTCTGGAAGGCGGATACATCTCCATTAAAGAGGTATCGAGCCCCTCTGGCCCTTCCTCCCAGGACTATGCCGCATACCAGGTCAGCTACCTCATTTCCACCGAACAGGGCGAGCACCCTATCTCTGATCCCTGAGAGATCTATATCTTTTCCCTTGAGGTCTATATGCCAGATGCCCTTGTCAGACAGCCCATGTCTCTCTACTATCCCAGACATTGTCAGCCTGGGATCTGTAAGCCCCAATGTATTTACTGAGACCATAAGCTGTCCACCCTGTTTCTTTAGGCCCAGGTCTGCATGATCACACGAAAAGGATATCTCCTTGCCATGTGACCTGATCTTCAGATAGGAAGATCTCCCTTTTATTGAGGCCGTTATTTTCTTGAGGCCAGTACCCGTGACGACAGCCCCTATATTTAGGTCTGAATCTACAGGCGTGATGGGATATTCCTTCAAGAGGCCGGCAATGATTTTATGTAGTTTGAGTCCCTTAGAGTCTATCGCTAACTTATAGGAATGTTTCGATGGGGAAAAATGGCCTTTGACCTTCAGGCCCTTGGCATAAGGCGGGACGCAGGCCAGAGATACACCGATTTCATCAGGGCCTATCTCTATCTTGCCCCTTACATCTGAAAATTTCAGGCGCCTGCTATGGAGCCATGGGAGGGCACCACCTAGATCCAGGAGGAGGTTGCCATCCTCTATAACAAGGGTAGTGGAGGGAAGTATCCGGTGCCTCTGCGCGATCTTTAAGGACTTAATGTGGACAAAGGGATGTCTGAAGGCTACATGGCCTATTCCCAATTTTCCACGGAAAAGCCCCAACCAATCAGGGAATAGCATGGCCTCTGGGAGATCTGCCTCTAGCCGGTCGTTAGAGATATGGGCATTTCTGAGCCTTATACAAGGGATAGGAAACCACTGCCATGATATGGCCCTGATTTCCACTCTGCTATCCAGACGCTGGGTGAGGTCTTGATTGAGGCCCAGGCGAACTCGTTCCAGTTGCAAGAGATACGGGGCAAGAAACGCCAGGACTATGACTACAGCCAGAATAGAAATAAAGATTTTAGTAATAACCTTTTTTTTCATCTTTTGTAGGGGCGAATTATGTATTTGATTTTTTGTATCATTATATAGGGTCCTGATGGAGATATGTTTAGTCTTCGAGGTATTTTCACGGTAACCGCCATTCCCGGAACGTAACCGTCCGCGTCCCCGGCCAGCAGTAGCCTTTTGAGGATTTCAGTGCGGATTAATAGGCAGAGTGCCCTGATCTTGTGCATCAAGCGATGCTCCTGAAACCCTTCAAAAGGCTACTGCTGGCCGGGGGATGTGAACAGTTACCCATGGCTAATCAAAAAATACATTTTTGGATAAATTTTTAAAATTGGAGAGATGCACTCTCTTTGCTCAGAAAATGTCTAAATTTTTCATAAATTTCCCAAAAACCTCTAACTGCTTCTCTCCCGGCCTCAGTGAGTTCTGTCCCCCCTCCCTTCTTACCCCCGACGGAGGTCTTAACGAGGGGCTGCTTCGCCTGACGGTTGATGGAATCAACGAGCTCCCAGGCGTGTCTATAAGACATATCCATTGATTTTGCCGCCTTTGAAATAGACCCCAACTCAGATATACGCTCAAGAAGTACTGCCCTTCCATAGCCAAGGAAGGTCCCGTTTACCCCCTCTATCCAGATCCGTCCCTTTAATTCATAGTTGCCCATTTTAATCGCAGCGTCAGCCGGAGTCATGTCTTTGGCTGATGGTTTAAACCTGGGGCCTCTTTTTCTCTGCATCATGATATCTCCACTTGACAATCGTTATTCCTCAATATATATAACCTAAAATATCTTAACAGAATAGTTCTGGGTTGTAATCGATCATGGGGTAGTCGTGATCAGTTACTATAACTCCTTAATATAATCGGATGAAAAACCTAATGCGAGTAAAATGCCTGATATTTTTGATCCTGGGAAAAGATCCTCCTAAAGGTAATGCCGATGATGGATTCCTGCTGCAGAGGATTTGCCTGGTTTTTATCTGCACAAGAATATACATCTCTCAATGGGATTGCAAGACTCCAGGGCCTATGAGCCCTAACGGTGGTTATTTTGCTGAAATGCTCCGTTGTTGTTCCCTAGAAAGTCTATGACTATCTGGCAGTAACCCTTCTATTCCCTCCGGCCAGCGGTAGCCTTTTGAAGGGTTTTAGTGCGTATTGATGGGCAAAGTGCCCTGATCTTGTATATCAAGCGATGCTCCTGAACCCCTTCAAAAGGCTACCGCTGGCCAAGGACGTAAACAGTTACATCTGGCAGGTGGGGGTCCTCATTACGAAGTTGTCAGTGACAAAAATAAAACTTACGAAAAGGCAAGGAATGAAAAAATTATTGCTAGGATGCCTCATGTGGGCCTTGGTTGCATCTCTCGTAGTGGAAACGCCTTTTGCGGCGGCGGACGGAAGGGTTATTAACGATTTTGGTAGTAATGTTGTAATTCCTAAAAGTAGCAAACGTTATGCAGTGTTATTCCCTATGGCTTTACCATTTTTATTTATTATCCACGCACAAAAATCCATAGTAGGCTACCCTGGTTTTGGCATAAAAACTATACCGTATTTCTCTGGTAACCTTATACTAAAATTGGCCCCGGATTTTGTTAAAAAAACCAAAGACATAGGCTATCCAGGAAATCCAAACATAGAAACAATAGTAGGGTTAAAACCTGACTTTGTGATAAGCATGACTTTTGCGAAGAGGGCCAATGAAAAGATAAATTATTTTAAAATACCGGTTATTAGTATTCCTGGTAGTTTTGGAAGTATAGAGCAACTACTCGAAGGTGTTAGAATTTTAGGCATAGCTACAAATCATACAGAAGA
>JALTHV010000018.1 GCA_027004315.1 Deltaproteobacteria bacterium | reverse complement strand
CTATAATTTCAATACGGTACACCAACTCATAAAGTCAAGTCACATTAAACTGATATGCTGGCCATCTTTCTCAACACAGGCATCTATTTTCTCTACTCCTTTGGTCTAAGTGTACTCTTGACCCCTTATATGATTTGGTTTGCGAGACGCATCGGTTTTATAGCCCAGCCCAGGGATAACCGTTGGCATAGGCAACCAACGGCCCTCCTGGGAGGCATTGCATTATTCCTGTCTTTTATGCTCCCCAATCTATTCCTCGGAAAGACTATTGGCCCTATGCTCGTCCTGGACCTTGGAGCAAGTGCCATGTTTCTATTGGGACTGGTCGATGACATCCACGAGTTGACCCCCCAGAATAAATTTATAGGGCAGTTAATCATATCTGCCCTGGCTGTAGCCGGAGGACTGAGGATACAGGGACTAGGACACCCTGACTTATCTATAATAGTAACCCTTTTCTGGTTAGTGGCTATTACCAATGCAATAAACATATTAGATAATATGGATGGCCTGGCAGCCGGCATTACGTTTATAGTTGCCTGTTCACTCTGGATCTATGGCCAAATGGAGAAGTCAACTCTCTTGTGCCAGCCGGCTATACTGCTTGCAGGGGCAAGTGCTGGTTTCTGGATATATAACTTTAACCCTGCCAAGATATTTATGGGCGACTGCGGGAGCCTTTTTTTGGGCTTTCTCCTGGCTGGGATGACCGTGATAGGTACTTGGACAACAGGGCTGTCTGCCCCTGCAAATGAAAGTTATATGGGGGTTGGCAACTTGGTGCTGGTGCTGGTAGTCCCAATAGCTGTCTTTATGATACCAATCTTTGATACTGCCCTTGTATCCTTCACCAGGATCCAGACTGGACGGCCGATCTCCAAAGGAGGGTGTGATCATACCTCTCACCGTATGGTCTTGCTGGGATATTCAGAGAAGAGGACTGTATTGACGCTTATGGCATGGGCAGGCGGCATATCGACTGTAGTTTTATATCTATCAGAGCACAGTGCCCAAGGACTCTTGGTTGTGTTGAGCGTGGTAGCAGTGATCTCCCTGTTTTTTGGGACCTTTCTCACGCACCTAAATGGTATTGTCTATGGTGGTAAAGTGGGGACCTCAGATAACCTGGCACGACGATCCCTACTCCTATCTCTGATACTCAATAAGAAACAGATACTCCAGGCCATAGTAGATACCGCCTTGATAAGCGCTGCCTACCTGAGTGCCTATCTCCTTCGGTATGGAGGTACGATCAGCCCATGGAATCAGGGGCTCATAGAAAAATCTCTCCCTCTGATTATTCCAATCAAACTCTGTTGCTTTTGGGTCTTTGGTCTGTACAGAGGACAATGGCGATATGTGAGCATCGAAGATACGTGGCAGATCTTTAAGGCCGTGGTGGTTAGTTCCCTTATTATTGTAGGGGTACTTGTATATCTCTATCGCTTTGAGGGTTACTCCAGGGCCCTATTCGTCAATGATGCCATATTGACCTCAGTAATGATAGGTGGGGTCCGTTTTCTTATGAGACTCTTTAAGGAATATTTCAGTCTGCAGGTCGAGCGCAGAAATTCTATACCTATCCTGATAGTAGGGGCAGGAGACGGTGGAGATCTGTTCCTGCGGGAACTGAGGCACAATTTACAGCATGATTACCTGCCAGTGGGCTTTATAGATGACGATCCAGCAAAAAAGAACCAGACAATTCATGGCATCAAGGTCCTTGGAACCAGAGAGGATATCCCTGCAGTTGTAAAGAGATATGGGATTCAGAGGGTATTTGTGTCTATTATGTCGGCGCTAGACAGCCAGATTGAAGGAATTGTTGATATCTGCAGAAAAAGTGGTGTAGAATGTGACAGGGTACGGCCTTTATTACCCATAGAAGGCCCTGTGAATAGAGGGCCGGTTTGCCCAAGAAAAACTAATGTGGTATCTCTTAAGTCCAGAGTCAGGAGGAAGAGATGAATGAGAAACGCCTTTCTAAGACCGAGTGGAAGCGCCTTGAGAAAGACCTGTGTCGCCCTCGAAGGCCTGTATGGCATCGGCTTTCGGCAAGAGACCGCAAAGAGGCCTTTTTATATGCCGATAGCTACAGGGGCTTTATAAGTAAGGCAAAGACAGAGCGGGAATCCGTTGAGACTATAACGGATCTAGCACAAAAAAAGGGATTCGTACCATTTAGACAGGCCGGGGCCAAAGATGGCCGGCTTTTATGGACGTTCAGGGGAAAGGCCGCTGCCCTTGCCGTGATAGGGAAGGCCCCTATCTCTAATGGAATCAGGCTTATTGCCTCGCACATAGATTCTCCCCGTTTGGATCTGAAGCAGAATCCTATCTATGAAGAGTCAGAGATGGCCTTTTTGAAGACCCATTACTATGGAGGAATCAAGAAGTTTCACTGGGTAGCCCGTCCCCTTGCCATACATGGCCTGATACTAAAAGGAGATGGGTCTACAGTTCATATTGAACTCGGTGAGGGTTCTCATGACCCAGTATTCACAATAAATGACCTTTTGCCGCATCTTGCCCATAAAGTACAGGCTCAAAAGAAGGCTTCAGAGGCCATACCGGCAGAGAAGCTCAATATATTAATGGGTGGCATCCCTTTATTGGGGCCTGAAGACCTGAAGGACGCTGTAAGGCTAAGGCTTTTAAAGATCCTGAACGAGAGATATGGCCTGGTAGAAGAGGACCTGATAAGTGCAGAGTTGGAAATAGTCCCTGCAGGTCCTTGCAGGGATGTCGGCCTCGATGGTGCCTTTGTAGGTGGCTATGGGCAGGATGACAGGTCCTGTGCATACGCCTCTCTCAATGCCATCCTGGAACTCAAAGGACCTCCAGTCACTGCGCTTGCCCTTTTTCTCGATAAGGAAGAGATAGGTAGTGATGGGAATACAGGGGCCAAATCCAGTTTTTTTGAGGCAGTAGCCTATGACATCATGCGGCACTGTGGGTCTTCTATAGAGGCAGATAGTCTTGTTAGTATACTTATGGCCTCAAAGGCTATTTCGGCAGACGTTACGGCGGGTATAGACCCTAACTATAAAGAAGTCCATGAAGAGCACAATGATGCACTTATTGGGCACGGGATCTGCCTCACTAAATATACTGGTTCTGGGGGAAAGTATTCTGCCAATGATGCCCACGCTGAATATGTCAATTGGTTGAGACGTATCTGGAACAGTGCTGGAATCATCTGGCAGGCAGGGGAAATGGGCAAGGTGGATGAGGGAGGAGGAGGGACAGTAGCCAAATATTTTGCCCAGCGTGGTATAGATATTATAGATGCAGGTCCTCCACTGCTCAATATGCACTCACCCTTCGAGATAGCCCATAAGGCCGACCTGTTTATGACCAAAGGGGCATATAAGGCCTTCTATTTAGGAGATGATTAGATTTCGTTCAGGTGTTGGGTGCTTGAGGGGGTATTTGTATGAAGGTTATAGACCCATCTTTTGTGGTGTTGGATGAAGATTTTCGTCAGGGAAGGCTGCCTGAGCAGATAGAGCGTTGTGGGCGGGTCTGCTACAAAAGCGAAGACAGGATATCTCCAGATTCAGCCGGGCCCTTTATCAAGGGGATTATAAAACGTGGTCATGAATCGGTCCTTGAGATGGGCCAAATCGTGACTGAGGTGGTGGTGGACAGCGAGTCCACCATGCACAGATTTTTTGAGAGGATACCCAGATTTTGCCAGGTTGATAAACTGGAACGGAAGCGGTATCTGCTCTCTGGAAATCCAAGGGTCTTTAGAGATCTCGCCCGGGGGCATCGGGATCTAAAAGTTGTAAAGGCCGTATCAAAGTTGCTTTCAGAGTGCTATCCAGTTCTATTTAGTGATCTTATCCCTTCTCATGGCTGGATACCACAAGATAGCATCGTTGTCCGCCTCTTGACCCCGAAGGAGATTGATCAGCTCCCCATAAAACAGCTCATCAGACACCGGACGCTCTTGGTCCACCTGACAGTAAACAGGGCAGTTACCCACGAGTTGGTGCGCCATAGAATCGCCTCATATCTTCAGGAATCCCAGCGTTATTGCAGATATGGTGAGGCCCGTTTTGGAGGTGAGGTGGCATTCATCCGTCCATGTTTCTTTAGAGAGGGGTCTGACGAATACCAGCTATGGTTAGATGCAATGTCCTATACAGAAAAAATCTACCTAGATCTCCTCAAGACCAGCTCTCCACAGGCCGCTCGGACTGTCCTTCCAAACTCTTGCAAGACTGAGATAATGGTCCATGCTACCCTTGAGGAATGGATGCATATACTGCGTCTCAGGACATCAAAGGCCGCTGATCCCTCAATGAGGGAGATCATGCTGGCCCTCCTTCCTGAATTTGCCAGGCGTTTTCCAGCGGTATTTGGACCCATCAGAGATGACCTTGCTTTGGGAGATTAATAGATTAAATGTAACCGTTTATATTTCCCCTCGGTCAACAGTTACGATTAAATAATAGTGGAGTAATTTCTCAATAAAATGGATATATTTGAATGGAAAATAAAACTGATTTTCTGATCATAGGGAGTGGGATAGCCGGGCTGAGTCTTGCCATAAAGCTCGCTCCTTTGGGACACGTGACAGTGGTCACCAAAAAATCCAAGTCTGACACAGCAACCAACTTGGCCCAGGGGGGTGTTGCCTGTGTCTTTGGTCCTGATGACAATTTTGACCTGCATCGACAGGATACCTTATTTGCAGGGGATGGTCTGTCCCATGAGGACATAGTCGACATGATCGTCACGCAAGGGCCAGACCGTATAAGGGAACTGATAGACCTGGGCGTGCCCTTTAACAGGGACCCAAATAATCCTGACCGGTTGGACCTGGGAAAAGAGGGGGAGCACTCTCGACGCCGCATAGTACATGCCGAGGACTTTACCGGGCGGGCGATACAGAGGACTCTGGTGGACAGGGTAAGCCAATTATCTTCTGTAGAGGTTCTTGAAGACCATATAGCAATAGACCTCATCACTGAGAACAAAGTCAGGAAATGCCCATCTGATGAAACAGAGAAGGGACGTTGCCTTGGGGCCTATATACTCGATGTAGATACCGGTACGGTCCGCACCTTCCTGGCCCCGATAACAGTGCTAGCCACAGGTGGAGCCGGCAAGGTCTATTTATATACCAGCAATCCTGATGTGGCTACAGGTGCAGGTATAGCCATAGCCTATCGTGCCGGGGCCAGGGTTGCAAATTTGGAATTTGTGCAGTTCCATCCCACATGCCTATATCACGCCGAGGCCAAAAATTTCCTCATATCAGAGGCACTTCGGGGAGAGGGAGCCAGGCTTTTGGACCCTGAATTCCGGCCCTTTATGGAAAAGTATGATCCAGAGCGGAAGGAGCTCGCTGGAAGGGATGTAGTTGCAAGGGCCATAGATACGGAATTAAAAAATAGTGGAAAGGAGTGCGTATACCTGGATATAAGCCATCGCTCAGCGGATTTTATCCAGGGGCGTTTCCCAAACATCTATAAGATGTGCCTGCGATATGGAATCGACATCACAAAGGAGCCCATACCGGTCGTGCCTGCGGCCCACTACATGTGTGGAGGGGTAGTCACAAATAAATATGGAGAGGCAGACCTCGAAGGCCTCTTTGCCCTGGGAGAGACTGCATGTACTGGCCTGCACGGAGCCAACCGTCTGGCATCAAATTCCCTCCTGGAGGGACTTGTTATGGCCCATCAGGCCTTTTTGAGGACTAGGGAGATTTTCCCTCAATTGAGATCAAGGGCCTTTCCCCAGGTCCCTCCATGGGATATTGGCGGGGCTATGGATATGAAAGAGGCCATCCTTATCTCCCACAACTGGGATGTAATTCGGCGCCTGATGTGGAACTATGTCGGCATTGTCCGCAGCACAAAGAGACTTGGGTTGGCCAAAGAACGCCTCTTGCCAATCCTAGATGAAATCCAGCGGCACTACTGGGACTATACCCTTACCCGGGATTTTATAGAGCTGAGGAATCTGGCACAGGTAGCAGAGCTCATTGTTATGGCCGCCAGCCAGCGGAAGGAGAGCAGAGGGGGGCACTTCACCCTGGACTATCCCTACAAAGATGACTGGAACTGGCGTAGAGATACTATCCTGCAAAAAATTTGAGACCGAATGTGAATAGAGGCAGATCATGGCATTTGGGTTACAAGGTTTGGGCCCTTTTTGCCCTGGGTTTGCTCTTGACATCTTGGTTTCTTTGGTCTTGGAGATATGAATTGTGGTCTCTCTGCCAAAGACTGCTACAGATATTTGGTGAACGAGAGTCTGTACGAAGATATATCCTCTCTCTGGGTTTCTTGGCCCCCTTTGCCTTTATTGCGCTTCAGGCCCTTCAAGTTATAGTATCTCCTGTCCCTGGTGAGGCAACGGGCTTTGTCGGTGGTTTTCTCTTTGGGGAGTGGTTGGGTCTCTTTTATTCTATAGTTGGTCTTACCCTGGGATCGATGGCTGCCTTTCTTATATCCCGTCAGTTCAGACACCTGGTGAGGTCGTGGCTTCTCCGCTCTCCCAGCTATGCCAGGTTTGAACACCTTGCCGAGCATCAGGGTCTCTTTGTCTTTTTTATACTGTTTCTGTTCCCTGGCTTTCCAAAGGACTTTCTGTGTTATTTCTTGGGACTGAGCCGCATGCCCTGGCAGGCCTTTCTGGCTATAGTTGTATTGGGCCGCATACCTGGGACCCTGGTATTGACACTTCAGGGAGCAAATATCTATAGCGGGAATATGGTAGGTTTCTTTAGCGTCTTGATTATCTCTGTATTGGTGCTGGTACCCAGCTGGTACTACCGTGAGCGAATCTACCAATGGATAGAGGTGCACAGCCTCAAGGATATGGGATAAAAATGCAGGCCTTTCTTGACTGTTTCTCTGGAGTGAGTGGGGATATGCTCTTGGGTGCCCTGATTGATGCAGGCTGGCCTGAAACAGGATTAAAGTCCCTTCCAGAGAGGTTGGGTCTTGAGGGCACAGTAATCGATGTTGGGGAGGTCAAGAGGCAGGGAATAAGAGGCATCCAGGTCAAGATTCGTGGACCTGGACCTCAGCCTTTCAGGAATCTACGAGATGTAGAGGCAATTCTTGCCAGGTCTGATCTATCGCCTGGGATAATGCGGCGTTCTCTTGAGGTATTTACCCAGCTTGCTCAGGTAGAATCCAAGGTGCATGGCTGTCCACTAGAGGCAGTCCATTTCCACGAAATCGGGGCAGTGGATACCATATTGGATATTGTTGGTACTATTAGCGGGCTGGCATATCTCTCTGTAGAAGGACTTTTTTGCTCTCCCATTCCATTGGCCAGGGGCTGGGTAGACTGTGAGCATGGCAGGATGCCTCTACCTGCCCCTGCCTGTGCGGAACTATTGAGGCATGTACCGGTCTATGGAGTAGATGGAGGATGGGAACTGGTCACCCCCACAGGGGCAGCCCTGATAAAGGTGCTGACAGACAATTTTAGGACCTTTCCAGAGATGTGCGTGAAAAAAATCGGGTATGGAGCGGGTTCAAGGGACATCCCACAGCAGGCCAATCTCCTTCGCATCTGGTTAGGTGAGGTCCAATCCTTTGAAGAAGGATCAGTGGTGGTAGAACTAAAAAGTCATATAGATGATATGAATCCCGAGTGGTATGAATATATTATGGAACGTCTGTTTGAAATGGGTGCCCTAGATGTAGTTATGTCTCCTATACACATGAAAAAAAACCGTCCCGGGGTTGAGATCAGGGTGATGGCCCTGCCTGGCTACGAAGACAGACTCAGCAGGGTCCTGTTTGAGGAGTCTACGACTTCAGGGATACGCCTTACCCGGTCCATGAGATATATCTTGCCTAGGAGGATAGGCATGATCCCTACTCCCTGGGGCAATGTGCGGGCAAAATTGATCACAAGGCCTAATGGGAAATCTACCATATCTCCTGAATATGAAGACTGTAAAAGAGTGGCACATAGGGTCAATGTCCCTCTGGGCGAGGTCTATCAGGCCGTGGGCCTAGTGTCGATTGAAGATTTCATAGATTAAGAATGCATATCTTCACCTGAAATCAGGTAATTTTCTTGAAACCAAGCGACAACAACTTAGATTTTAGAGATAAATCCGTCTTATTTTTTGCAAGTGGACTATCACTGGGATTAATTCCCCTGGCCCCTGGTACATTTGGGAGCCTCCTGGGGATCCCTCTCCAATGGCTCTTTAGACAGTTCCCGATTGCCTTGGAATTGGGCTTTTTGCTGATATTTGTCCTGATAGCTGTGTGGATTTCCGGAAAGGCAGAGTCTCTGCTGGGGCATACAGATCCTTCCCAGATAGTGATAGATGAGGTGGCTGGCATGGTCCTGGCCCTGTCGGGTATTCCCTTCAGACCCCTTTCAATTATAGTTGCCTTCCTGCTCTTTCGTCTCTTTGACATCTGGAAACCCTTTCCGGTAAACTATATAGAAAGGAAGCTCCCCAGGGGATGGGGTATTGTGATGGACGATGTTGCAGCAGGTATTATAGCAAATCTGGTATTGAAGGCAGGGTATTTAATCGGCCATGCATGGTGAAATTATAGCAATAGGCGATGAGCTTATATCCGGTAAGGTGCTGAATACTACCTGTGGTTTTGTGGCCAACAGGCTATTTTGCAGTGGCTATCAGATAACCAGGATCACCTTTATTGGTGACGATCCTGATGCCATCCGAGGATGTATGCTATCAGCCATAGAAAGGTCGGAATACGTCATTATTACCGGTGGACTCGGTCCAACTAGTGATGACATAACAAATGAGGCGGTGGCCAAGGCCTTAGGGCGTCATCTGGTCCTGAATAAGGAGATCCTGGGAAAAATCAGGGAGGCGGAGCGAGACCTTGCCAGGCCTCTCCCATTATGGGAAAAGTTGGCCTGGCTGCCTGAAGGTGCAGAGGTCTTAAATCCTGAAGGACATAGCGCAGGATATCTCTTGATTCACCAGGATGTCCCCCTCTTTTTTCTGCCTGGAGTACCGGAGCAGTTGGAAGCTCATATGGTTCAGCAGGTCCTCCCTAGGCTTAGGGGCCTTACTGCCCCAAAAATGGCCGTAATGCAGCAGACCTTTAAGGTCTTTGGTCTCTCAGAGACAGAGATAAACGTCCTCTTTCAAGACCTGGAATCCAGCCAGGATGGCCTGAGTATTGGCTATTATCCCAATTCCCCGGAAGTCAATGTGACTGTCACTGTAAAGGGCCTAAATTCAAAAAAGGTCGCCGAAATCTTTGGCATGGCATGTAAGACAATTGAGGAACTGTTGGGCAGATACATAGTCGCTGTCAATGAAGATACGCTCGAGGCAATGGTGGGCAGGCTTTTGCTCAAAAATGGTGGAGTCCTTGCCCTTGCAGAGTCGTGTACAGGGGGGCTATTGGGCCAACGCGTGACGAGTGTCCCCGGAAGTTCTGAATGGTTTGACCGGGGGGTAATTACTTACAGTAACAAATCAAAGAAAGAACTCCTGGGCATTTCTCCTGAGACCCTATCTCGTTATGGCGCAGTGAGTTATCAGACGGCCGAGGAAATGGCAAATGGGATAAGGCGCCTGTCAGATGCAAGTTACGGCCTTGCTATTACCGGCATAGCCGGTCCAGGTGGTGGTACTCCTCAAAAGCCTGTGGGCACTGTCTATATCGCCATGGCAACTCCTGAGAAGACAGCCATTGAACGATTCCATTTCCCCGGGACGAGGCATATGGTTCAGGCCCTAGCAGCGGAAACCGCCCTTGATTGGCTGAGGCGCTATTTAATTTATGATACGTACATTCCTGGCTATAGACCTGCCAGACACACAAAATAAGATACTCGAAGATCATCAGGCCCGATGGAGATCAATCAAGGCAGATGTAAGATGGGTCCCCTCAACAAATATGCACCTGACTCTCAAATTCCTGGGTAAAATCGAGGAATCGAGCCTAGAGGACGTGATAGCTACATGTAGAATGGTATGTCGTCGAGGCCAAACCTTTTCTCTGGCCTTAAAGGGCACAGGTAGCTTCCCAGGCCCCAAACGGCCCAGGATACTGTGGGTTGGGATAGGCGGTGAGACATATCGTCTGCATAGGCTCCAAAGGGATCTGGAGTCAGCCTTGGAGAAAAAAGGATTTCCACAGGAGGGCCGTGCCTTTTCGCCTCACCTGACTGTAGCTAGGATCCGTTTTCCCCACAGGCTCCCCAGCACTATGGACATATTTATGCATGACGAGATAATCTCCCCTCCTTTTGTAGTCAATGAAGTAGTAGTCTATAAAAGTCTGCTCCTTCCCAAGGGACCCATATATAAACCCCTGGCCAGGTGTCCTCTATGCCACACATGAAGCATGCCTATCTTATGCAGGCCCTCTTGACCTGTTTTAGATCTGTATCGCCCTTCAGGACCTTTCTTATTCCGTCCTGTTTTAATGTCAACATCCCTTGCTTCATGGCGTACTCCTCTATCTCTGCTACAGGCCTCTTTTCCTGAAGGAGCTTCTTGAGGCCCTCGTCTGACACCAGTAGTTCGTGGATTGCGAGCCTGCCTCTATAGCCGGTCCCGTTGCAATATTGACAGCCCTTTGGCCTGTAGAGTGTTATATTGTTTAAATCTGATATCTCCAGGGGCCTGGCCGGATGGATGCCATATTCCTGTAGTATGAGTTTTTTTTCGTTCTCATCGGGCTGGTATGCCTCGCGACACTTAGGACAGAGCCGCTTTACCAGCCTCTGTGCCAGGACTCCCAAGAGGGCATCGGCAAAATTGAATGGGTCCATCCCCATCTCCAGGAGCCTTGTAAGTGTCTCAGGGGCCGAATTTGTATGGAGGGTCGAAAAGACCAGGTGTCCTGTCAGAGATGCCTCTATGACTGTAGTGGCAGTCTCTTCATCCCGGGTCTCGCCAACCATTATTACATCTGGATCTGCCCTCAAAAAGGCCCTTAGCACCCGGGGAAAAGTCAGGCCTATATGCGGTTTTACCTGCACCTGGCGCAATCCATCTTGTACAATTTCTACGGGGTCTTCCGCCGTCCATATCTTTTTTTCAGGATGGTTTATATGACTCAGCACAGAGTGCAGGGTAGTGGTCTTGCCTGATCCAGTAGGACCAACTACCAATATGAGCCCATAGGGCATTGTCAAGATACGCAATAGCTGCTCCAGGTTACTATTAAGAAGCCCTATACGATCAATGGGCATGGTACTAGAGGCAGCAAGTATCCTGAGTACAATATCTTCATTGCCTTCAATTGTGGGGAGTGTTGCCACTCGTAGGCCTATAGTCTTGCCAGTGTGACTCCTGAATTTTATCTTCCCATCCTGTGGCAGGCGTTTTTCAGCAATGTCAAGGTTGGCCATGATCTTGAACCTGGATATCAAGGCCCGCTTGTAGTTATACGGAATGCCTTGGTAAGGCATGCAATCGCCATCGATTCTGAAACGGACCTGGGCCCCCCGTTTGCCAGTCAGGCCTTCTATGTGGATATCAGAGGCCTGACGCTGATAGGCATCCTCTATAATCCTGTTGGCCATCTGGACGACCACATTATCGGCATCTGATACAGACTCTTCTTCCTCTTCTTCCTCTTCCTCTCCCGGTTCCAGGTGCTCAAATATGTTGTCTTTTTCTATAGGATATTTCCCATAGAAATAGTCTATGAATTTGTCGATATCTTCCTTAAGTGCAACTGCGAATTGAAAATCTTTGGCCTTAAGGATCCTTCTAATATTGTCTATTTTTTCCAGATCATGTGGGTCGTCTAATGCAACTAAGAGGATGCCCGCCTCTTCACGAATTGGCACACAGCTATTGCTCCTGAAAAAACGTTCTTTAATTCCATGGATACAGGATGGAGTAGATCCGACCTCAATCTCGTTAAATTCTATAAAGGGACATCGGTAATATTCGCTGAAGGAATGGCCAATCTCTGATTTTTCTATGCCAAATTGGTCCATCAGGGTGTCTTCTATAGAATTTTTACTCTGTTTAGCCAGTTTTTTGGCCTCTTTTAGCTCTTCTTCAGAGAGGAAATGATTCCGAACGAGATAATAGAACCGGCCATACATCTGGGCAGTCTGGGAAAGCTCTTCAAGCCTTTGGGCAGCATTTCTGAAATTGGGATCAAGATGGACGATCTGTTTCAGTACATCAATAGCCGTAGCTACTGCACCGGTTCGTTCATGGGTAAGGGCCAATTTATATAGTATATTTAGTCGCTCTGTCCTGGAGAGCTCAGGATCTTCAAGCGCTTTCTGCAGATGTTCCAGGGCATCAAAGGGCATATCAATCTGCAGATATGATTCCCCTATCTCAGCATGAACTATTCCGGGCCTATATCCTGTCTCAAGAAGGGCCTTGAGCTCGATTATAGCCTCGCGATAAAAACCCGCCTCCATCAAGCCAATACAACTATCAAATTCTTTGTCAGGGCCTCTAGACCCAGCGCTGGAGCCGGCTCCTTTTGGCAGGGTATGTTCCCTGTTGCTAGACTGTAGTTTTTTTAGCTGTGATTCTACCTCGTTATATAGAGGATGAGCTTTGTCTTTTATCAACTCCAAAAGCTCTGTGTATATAGAATTTGCCTCTTCATCAAGACCTTGACTACAGTAAAATTTTGCCTCTGCCAACTTGGCTGTCAGCAAATCGTCCGAGATTGTATTTGAGTTAATCATTTGGTTAAGTATAGACGTTCACATTCCACCCCGGGGGACGTGAACAGTTATGGTCAAGTAGTTAATAGTCTTTCCAGGGTTAATACGGATACGGACTCATTTTCCATCTTGAGCCGGCCAGCCCGTGGTTCCTTTTCCCCTACAGATGCCTCCCATGAATTCTCAGGTACAAGAAGAATGGGCTCCAACCGGCTATCCAACATAAGAGCCCGTCCCTCATCTTTCTGATAAACTATTAATACAATAGGACCACCTGGTAACCGTTCACACCCCCCTGTTGCAACCGTTCATGTCTCCGGCCAGTGGTAGCATTTTGAAGGGTTTCAGTGCGAATTAATAGGCAGAGGCCCTGATCTTGTGCATCAAGCGATGCTCCTGAAACACTTCAAAATGCTACCACTGGCCGGGGGGGAATGTGAACAGTTACACCACCTGAGGGTTGAGAGTAATCAGAAGAAGGATCTGGACTCTGTACCACAGGAAATTCAAGCCTCTGAAGCCGTGTTTCCTCCTGATTTGACAACTCCCCCTGCATCAATGGCTGAAGCCTCGACCAAGGCCAGGTCCTGAGTTTTCTTAGTTGAAATTTTTTTGCCTCTTTGAGACCCTTCCTGGCCCACCAGGCAACTCTTCCGACAAATGCTACCTCTTCAGGGACAAATGCCACTGGCCTTCCGGCCCATCTGGCAGTTACGAGTTTCTGCCATGGATAAGGGATAGAGACCGTGGAAATTCCCTCCCCTTCCTGGTCAATCCCCGAGCTAATGTCTCTCGTCTCTTGGGGGAATATCAGGCACATCGGCAGATAGGCTGTAATCTCCAACTAAGGCCCTAGTTAAAAATTTCTTTTGATATTCAAGCCTGTCTTTAATCTTTTGTTGAAAATGGTATAGCTTCTCCAGCCCCGGTGTCCGTGCAAAGAGATCCTCGACCGGTAAGATCTGGCTTATACACTCATCCAGGACCTTGATATGGGATTTTATAGCGCTCACTAGTAAGTCGTATTCAGAAGGTCTCGGCGCAGTACCCTCTGGCTGTTCTTCTAGGGTATCTTCGAATTCTAACTCACGACCATCTGATTCTTTAATGGCATCCTCTAGGACAACATACTGTCTGGCTTCGTGGCTGGTATCGAGCCCTTCCTTGGGTATAGCTGATTCAAGCTCACCTTTGGTCTCTCTTAAGAGTTTCTCTCTATCCTCTTGATTTTGCATCTCATTCCCCATTAACAGCCTTAAAGTATTAAGGCCTTTCTGGAGGGATCTAGGCCCAGATGCAGGCATTTTTTCAGGATGCTCAATCATCCCTTCAAGGACCCGTGCCATGAGATCGAGTAATTCCTGGAAATTATTGTCTGGATTTAGCCCCAGACTCTTCTGGATCGTCTTTAGGATGTCTGCCGCTGACTCCAGATTTGCCCGGGTAACCTCCCAGTCCAATGTCAAGAACATCTGATCGAGTTGGCTGATCTGTTGTTCCAGATTGACGGCCTCATTCTCTTCTTCCTCGAGCTCTAATCCTGAATCTAATTCCCAAAAATTTTCGTCAGAGGTAGAGTTTTTTGCTTTACTATGAGATTCTAACACCTTGATATCTGAAGGCTTAATTTCCTCCGGATGTTCTTCCTCCTGGCCTGTAGTCTGAAAAGATAATTCCTGGTCTGTCTCGCTTTGTGGCAATTCTCTTGGTTTATTGGTCAGGGGGTCTATCTCAATCCACCGTGAAGCATTAAAGAGTTTGTCAATAGCAGCCTCTACATCTTCAGTGAAGTATTGGGGATCAGGGCCTTTCTCTATCTGATCCATAGCCACTTTCTCCTTAGAACAAAATTCTCCAACTAATAGTTATGGGGATATTTATTTAGTTGCCTGTTAAGAAATGTTTAGTTGCCACATGGCGAACTGTCCTTTTGCTTATCTCTTTTAGGGTCTCAAAGACCCCTATACCCTTTATAGCTGCTGCCTCAAAGGCCTTGGTCTTAAGTTCTCTATTTAGGTCTGTCTCGAGTTCTTCTATAGTCAGGGTCGGTATAGACAGTGGCACCAGGTCTCTCTTATTGTACTGGAGAACAATGGGTATCTCCTCGAGAGTCATGTTGAGGTCAAGAAGATTACGGCGCAGGTCTTGGAAACTTTTTATGTTTTTGCTTTGACGTACTTTGAGGGAGTCAGCAACAAAAACCAGACCATCCACACCCTTGAGGACTAGCTTTCTGGTAGCTTCGTATATGACCTGGCCAGGTACGGTATAGAGCTGAATTTTTACATTGAAGTCCCTGATTTTACCCAGATTTAAAGGGAGAAGATCAAAAAACAATGTCCTGTCTCCTTTTGTCTCGATGGTCAGCATCTTGCCACGGATATGACTGTTCATGGCATTATAAATATAGAGCAAATTGGTAGTCTTCCCGCATCGACCGGGACCATAGTAGACTATTTTGCAGTGCACTTCTTTTTTGTTTAGATTTATAAAAGCCATATAAATTAATTAGATATGCCAAAAATTCGTAACTTCTCAATAAGTCCTGGCAATACAGTGTTTCCCCTCACCCCAACCCTCTCTCCTGGGGAAGAGGGCAGGGTGAGGGGGCGAGAGCATGTTAAAAAAAGAAACACCCTGTGATCGGTTACCAAAATGGATGCCCCAACTTATTCCGGATTAATGGGCAGAGTGCTTTGATTTTGTGCATAAAGCGATGCTCCTGAAACCCTGAAAAAAGGCTACTACTGGCCGAAGA
>JALTHV010000017.1 GCA_027004315.1 Deltaproteobacteria bacterium | reverse complement strand
GAGGCCGTCCGGAGATTTGAGTCCTCTTGTCTGTTGGTGATCGGGGATATCATGCTGGATCAGTTTGTCTGGGGCGAGGTATCCAGGATCTCCCCTGAGGCACCAGTCCCTGTGGTCCAGGTCCATAAGGAGACCTTGCTTCTTGGTGGTGCGGCAAACGTTGCAAATAATCTCAGGGCATTGGGCGGTCTTGTTGTCCTTGGGGGCATAGTCGGGAAAGACGGCATGGGCAATGTCCTCAAAGAGCTTGCTCGGTCTAGGGGTATAGACACCACGGCAGTGATAGATGGTATACGCCCTACTACGATCAAGAGCAGGATAATAGCCAGGGGCCAACAGGTGGTGAGGGTTGACAGGGAAAGCAATAAATCACTTAATGGTCCTTCCATTAAGGCCCTTTCAGATGCCATTGAGGGCCTGGCTCCCAGAATTGATGGGATCATTGTATCTGACTATGCAAAAGGCGTAGTAGTCCCAGTCTTTATGGATAAGTTGAGAGAGATCTCGGAGAAAAGGGGCATTTCCCTCTTTGTGGATCCCAAACCCGTCAACAGCCGCCTATACTGTGGAGTGACACTGATAACCCCTAACCAGCAAGAGGCAGAGATAATGGCAGGTATTGAGATCAAAGACAGAGAAAGCCTCAGCCAGGCCGCACAGGGGCTTCAGGAAGACCTGGGGACAGATGCAGTCCTCATTACCCAGGGGTCACGTGGGATGGCCCTCTGGCAGAGAGAGACGGGGCTGTTTTCTGTGCCGACCATGACGCGGGAAGTCTTTGACGTCACTGGTGCCGGAGACACGGTAATAGCAACTCTGGCCCTGGGTATAGTCAATGGTCTCAGCTACCCTGAGGCAGCATATCTGGCCAATATCGCTGCAGGCATAGTAGTTGGAAAGATCGGAACGGCTACTGTTACTGGCAAAGAAATCATGGAGATGCTGTCAGATATGTAGCAGGATATCTATGGATGTCAGGGTATCTTTGACGTGAGCACATTAAAGACCCCGCTGCCGGCCAAGCTGGTCTGCAGCCTCATTTTTCAGCAAGAAGGATCTATACACAGGGTGGCTGATGCCTTAGGCCATCTCTATGGCACTATTGATCTCGAGAGCCCGGTCATGCCATTTGATTGGACCTCTTACTATGAGGCAGAGTTCGGGAAAGATCTCAAGAGGATATTTTTGGGCCTTTCCGAATTAATCGCCCAGGATGCCTTGGTGGATGTAAAACATAATACCTGTAGGCTGGAGCAGGAATTGAGCTCAAAAGGGAAAAGGTCTGTGAATATTGATCCGGGTATCCTGACTGCTGAACGTCTGGTACTTGCTTCAGGCAAAAATTTTCCACATCGGATCTATCTTGGAAGGGGTGTCTATGGCGACTTGACACTTGTATACCAAAAGGGCTCCTTTTGCCCATTACCCTGGACTTATCCTGACTATGCCTCTCAAGAGATAATAGAATTTTGGAACAGGGTAAGGAGATCCTATCTAAAAAAAATAAAATTCTCTGCCACTATTTTAGATATAAATAAAGTTTCTGGATGCCGGATCAAGCCCGGCATGACGGATTCTGTATCTTCTCAATAAGTTCTGGCAATACAGTGTTCTCCCTCACCCAAACCCTCTCCCCTGGGGGAGAGGGCAGGGTGATGGGGGTGCTTCTTTTGGAAACGATTTGCGTTAGCCCTGTAAGAGCCTGAAAGTCGGAATGATTTTTGGAGAATG
>JALTHV010000016.1 GCA_027004315.1 Deltaproteobacteria bacterium | reverse complement strand
AAAAGAAGTTACATCATTTGGGGTCTGCGTTCACGAAATGACACGATATAAAGTGATTCTTTGCAACCTCTATCCAGGGGGGACGTTCTCTTCTGCACCTCTCAGTAGCTATCCTGCACCTTGGGAAAAAGGCGCATCCCTCTGGGGGAGATCCATCTCCTATCTCGTCCTTGCTCTCCCAGTCGTCTCCAACCACCACGTGCCTGTCCGGATCCGGGACCGGTACGGCACTCAGGAGGAGCTGCGTATAGGGATGATGTGGATAAATGGATTTGGTGTCCTGATCCCCTGGCATCTGCAAGAATGCCTTTCTGGGCATCAGTTCCATGAGTTGTCCTTTATACATGACGGCCACACGCTGGCTCACAAACTGTATTATATGTAGGTCATGTGAAATAAATAGATAAGAGAGCCTATGTCTCTCCTGGAGGTCCAGGAGGAGATTTATGATCTGGGCCTGGATAGAGACATCAAGGGCAGAAGTAGGCTCATCTGCAACTATTACATCAGGGTCTGTGGCAAGGGCCCTGGCCAGGCCTATACGTTGACGCTGACCTCCGCTGAACTCATGGGGATAGCGGTTTAGGGCCCTGGCGTCCAGGCCAACTTCTTTCAAGAGTTTTGTCACCCGTTCTCTATAGTGCTTCCTGGGACACAGTCTGTGTATCTTCAGGGGTTCGCTCAGGATCTTGAAAATTATCTTTTTGGGATTCAGAGAAGAGAAGGGGTCCTGAAATACCATCTGTGCCTGGCGCCGGAAGTCTTGTAGGCCGGTCTTGTCCAGGTGAGAAATGTCTTTTCCAGAAAAAAAGACCTGCCCTGTGCTGGGAGACTCAACTCCCAGGGCAATCTTTGCCAGCGTGGTCTTTCCACAGCCACTCTCTCCTACAAGCCCAAGAATCTCTCCCTTATTAAGGGAAAGATTGACCCTGTCCAATGCCCGGATCTTATGCATACCTGAATCAAAAAAGCTATAGCTTACAGAATAGTCCTTGGTGACCTCCCTGAATTCACAGATCGGATGCGTCATGACTATCTACTGTCTGAAGAGCACCTTTCCTGTCATGGCCTCCGGGACAGAAAGGCCCTGAAGGGCCAGGATGGTGGGGGCCACATCCGCCAGTATCCCTCGATTCAGGTGCATGTCCCTGCGCTGGTCGTCGATGAGATACAAGGGGACCGGTGAGGTAGTGTGGGCCGTAGCAGGTCCGTGGTCCGGGGTCAGCATTACCTCTGCATTTCCATGATCTGCCGTCACGATAGCCGCCCCGCCCCGGGACCTCCAGGCCTCGCTTATCCGTCCCACGCATCGGTCCACTACCTCGCAGGCCTCTATGGCAGCAGGCAGGTTGCCAGTATGCCCCACCATGTCTCCATTCGCAAAGTTGACCACTATCAGGGAGTACTTACCTTGATCTATGCGCTTCAAGAGTTCCCCAGTTATGGCCTCGGCGCTCATTCCGGGCTTCTGGTCGTAGGTCGCAACCTCCCTGGGAGATGGGATCAGACACCTGTCCTCCCTGGGGAATGGATTTTCCTCCCCCCCGTTAAAGAAATATGTCACATGGGCATATTTCTCTGTCTCTGCTATGCGGAGCTGCCAGAGCCCTGCCTCACTCACCTCCTGACCCAGGATATGCTCAAGGTGTTGGGGAGGGAAGGCCACAGGGAGATTGAAGTGCTCGTCATACTGGGTCATACAGACAAAACCTGCAAGCTCAGGGCGATCATGTACATCAAATTCAGAAAAACCCGGTTCCGTGAGGGCCCTGGTGAGTTCCCTGGCCCTGTCTGCCCTGAAATTAAAGAATATGACCCCATCTCCCTCCCTGATCTGGTGCATTGGTGTATCAGAGATGATTACGGGTTTTATGAATTCGTCAGTCTCACCCCTGGAGTAGGACTCCTCTATTGCCTTTACCGGGTCTCCAGCCCCACGTCCTTCACCTCTCACCAAGGCCCTGTAGGCCAGTTCTACACGGTCCCATCTCTTGTCACGATCCATGGCATAGTAGCGGCCTATGACCGTAGCGATCTCTCCCAGACCTGAATGTTTCATCTCGGAGAGCAACTGCCTGACATAGCCCGCTCCACTTGTGGGGACAGTGTCACGGCCATCTAAGAGTGCATGAACGCAGACCTTCTTGAGCCCTTTCTCTCGTGCCATTTTGATAATGGCAAAGAGGTGCTCCAACTCACTGTGTACACCGCCATCCGATACCAATCCTATGAGATGCAGGGTACCGCCTGCCTGGACCCTGTCCATGATATCCAGCAATACCTGGTTTCTGAAAAAGGAGCCGTCCCTGATGGCCATATTGATACGGGTGAGTTCCTGATAGACGATCCTGCCTGCACCGAGGTTCAGGTGTCCTACCTCAGAGTTCCCCATCTGGCCGGATGGCAGACCAACGGCCTCACCAGAGGCATCAAGGAGCGTAAAGGGATATTCCCTGCGGTATTGATCTACATTTGGGGTATTGGCAAGGCGTACGGCATTGCCCTCTGTCTCTTCCCGCCATCCCCAGCCATCCATTATGACCAGCATGACCGGACGGATAGACCTGATATCAGATTTCAATGGCCTGCTCCTTTCTCTCCTCTATCCTTATTTTAGGGTCAATCTCGGGACATCACTCCACAGCCCTTCGAGGTCATAGAGACCCCTAATAGGCTCATAAAATAAGTGGACTACCACATCTCCATAGTCCATCAATATCCACTTACCTTCATGCTCACCTTCAATCCCCCTGCACCTGATCCCTCTTTTCCTGAGATTTTTCCGCGTCTTGTCAGCAGTACCCTGGACATGCCTGGTGGACCGTCCATGGGCGATTATGAAAAAGTCTGCAAGGGGAGAACGACCTCTCATGTCAAGGACTATGACCTGTTCCCCTTTGTTTTCTGAGACCTCTGAGGCTATCTCTTGGACAAGCACCTCTGGGGATCTGTCTCTTTTATCTCCTAAGGGCAGTGGCTGGGCATATAGACTGTTTTCCCTCATATATCTCCTTACTGCCTCAGGGACGAGAAAACGCACAGAGAGGCCCGTCTTCGCCCTCCGCCGTATATCAGTCCCTGATATTGCGAGATGAGTTACTGGATTGAAATAGATGGCCTCCCTGCCAGGTGCAACGTAAATACCCCTCTTGTCCTGGACACGGTGTTCAGGGAAGGCCCTGGATATGACCTCCCTTGCCCTTTCCAGATCTCCATGTCTCCGTCCCATGACCACCAGAGAGGCAAAATCCGTGAGGTGGGAATAGCCCTTCCATGTCTCGATATCGAGAAAGGCATCACTCCCTATAATGAAAAAGAACTTTGCCTTGCTACCATGTAGCCTCCTGAGTTCCTTTAGGGTGTCGATGGAATAGGATGGCCCAGGACGTTCCATCTCAATGGACAGGACCTTGAAGTAAGCTACTGGTGCTGTAGCCAGTCTTACCATGGCAAGACGATCGGAAAAGGGTGTAAGGGTCTCAGACTGCTTATGTGGCGGGAAGGCAGCAGGCACAAACCAGATCTCATCCAGCCCCAGGGCCTCTCTGACCTCTTCAGCCGACCTGAGGTGGCCAAAGTGGATTGGGTTCAGCGTGCCTCCGAATAGACCTATGTGCACCCTAGCTCCTTATCTGCCCGTCACCAAAGGCTATGAATTTTGTGGTAGTGAGCTCCTCAAGCCCCATTGGGCCATAGGCGTGCAGCTTGGAGGTGCTTATCCCTATCTCTGCCCCAAGCCCCAACTGACCTCCATCATTAAAACGCGTAGAGGCATTTACCAGGACCAGGGAGGCATCTACGTCTGACAGGAATCTCCTTGCCCTTGCATAGTCCCTTGTAATTATGGCCTCTGTGTGATTAGAGCCGTGACGGGCTATGTAGTCCATGGCCTCATCCATACTCTCTACCACCTTTACTGCGAGTATCAGGTCCAAAAACTCCCTTCCCCAGTCCCCGTCATCTGCGGCCCTGGCAAAAGGCACTAACTGGCAGGTACGTTCACATCCCCTGATTTCTACGCCGGCGTCCTTAAAGGCCTCTGCCATAGGGGGCAGGAATTCCTCTGCAATATCTCTGTGTACCAGCATGCCCTCCATGGCGTTACAGACTCCAGGTCTCTGCACCTTGGAGTTAAAGCAGACCTCTTTGGCCATGTCCGGATCGGCCCATCTGTCCACATATACATGGCACACACCCTTATAGTGCTTAAGTACCGGGATGCGGGAATTTTCTGCCACAAAGCGGATGAGGCCTTCTCCACCCCTCGGGATTATGACGTCTACCTCCTCCTTTCTCTTGAGGAGTTCGTTGACTGCTGTCCTGTCTGTAGTCGGCACTACCTGTGCTGCTGTCCCTGGGACAGAGAACTCTGCCAGCACCTCCTTGAGAATGGAAGACAAGGCCAGATTGGAGCGGATGGCATCTGATCCACCCCTGAGTATAATGGCATTTCCTGCCTTGAGACACAGGCCCGCCGCATCTATGGTGACATTTGGCCTGGACTCGTAGATCATCCCTATCACCCCAAGTGGTATCCTGACCCTGCCTACTGTGAGGCCATTGGGCCTCTTCCACATCCTGGGAATCTCGCCCACAGGATCTGGCAGGGCCGCCACCTCCCGAAGACCAGATGCCATAGACTCTATGACCTTGTCTGAAAGGGTCAATCTGTCTATAAAGGCAGCGCTGAGGCCTTTGTCCCTTGCGGCTACGAGGTCCTTTTCGTTTTCTGCCTGTAGACTCTCCTTAGCCTCTATTATTCGATCTGCAGTCCTGAGGAGTATATCGTCTTTTACAGTGGTCGAGAGCCTTGCAACTTCTCTTGAGGCCCCCTTTGCCTCCTTTGCCATCTTCTCTATCAGCGTCTTGATCTCATCCATCTCTAATCCCCCTATAAAATAACCATATTATCCCTGTGTATGACCTCTCTTACCTCATGAGGACCGATTTTATCACATATCTCGTCTGTGTGACAGCCACAGATCTTACAAAGGTCCTGAGAACTATAGCCGCTGAGACCTACTGCTATATCCTCTTCCCGGCCGTTACGGACCACTATACAGGCCCCGGCCTCGAAATCGCCCTTAACGCCAGTAATTCCAACTGGTAAGAGGCTCTTGCCCTCCTCTAATATGGCCTTGGCTGCCCCCTTGTCGACGTCAACGGCCCCCTGCCTGGCAAGCGTAAAGGCAATCCAGGGTTTTCGTCCGTAGATCCTCCGCCTCTTTCTGGCATAAAATACAGTTCCCAGGTCCTCTCCGGAAAAGAGCCGCGTCAGGACCCCATCGGTCCGTCCACCTGCAACCACCATGGGAACCCCACAGGCAGTTACCATGCGTGCGGCCTCTATTTTGGACCTCATGCCGCCTCGTCCTGCCCTCCCACTGTGCCTGCTGGCAAGGCCAATTATTGACCTGTCTATCTTAGAGACCTCTGGAATGCGGCATGCGTTTGGATCCTC
>JALTHV010000015.1 GCA_027004315.1 Deltaproteobacteria bacterium | reverse complement strand
GCCAGGATATCATCCTTGAGGATGGCGACGGGCTCGTTGTCCCAAGGATACCTCAGACCGTATTGGTCATAGGTCAGGTATATAATCCCAATGCCATACTGTATGACCCTGATCACGCGAAGGCAGGACACTACATAGACCTTGCAGGGGGGCTGACCAACCGTGCCAATAAGAAGGAATTATATATTGTGCGTGCAGATGGGAGCGTGAGGAGTTCAAATTCCGGGTCTATGTTCTCATGGAGCAGGGAAAACTTCCGTTTTCAGTTTGGAGAGGGGATAAGATCTGTAAAGTTATACCCAGGAGACACCATAATCGTGCCTGAAAGGCTCAAGTATCCAAATTACATGAAGGACCTGAAAGACATCACAGAGATGCTGTATAATACTGCGATTGCAATTGGAGTGTGGAACACGATCTAACCTCCAATTCTAAGGAAAGGGAATGGAAAAGGAAAATCCGGAAAAAATAACAGGGCCTCAGCCTGTATATCTGACCCAGCTTCCGCCCCAGGATTTTGAAGAGGATGAGATAGATCTCCTGGAACTCTTCATGGTCTTATGGAAGAGAAAGACTATTATCCTCTCTTTTACCATAGCGGCAGCAGTGCTTGCAGTGATCGTAAGCCTCTGTATGACAAACATATATCAGTCAGATGCAGTGATCATTCCGAGAGGGGGAACAAAGGGGCCGAATTTGGGTGCTCTTGGTGGATTTGGCGGCATGGCCGCCTCATACCTTGGTGTCGGCGGAGGGGGCAGCGGCTCCGTTGAGGAGATGCAGAGCATATTAAAGAGCAAGAGGTTGATATTCAGGCTCATAAGGGAAAAGCACCTTATGCCAAGGCTGTTTCCCAAGGCGTGGGACAAAAAGGCAAGACAGTGGAAGGATCCGGATAATGCGCCGACCATCCAGGATGGATACAAGGCACTCATTGGCCTCTTACACATCAATACCGATAAAAAGGTCGGTACATTGACAGTTGCCATTCAGCATAGGGACCCTGAATTTGCCAGGGAACTCGTCCAGTGGCTGATCAATGCGCTCAGTGAGGCCCTCAGGCAGAGGACACTCAACGATTCCAGTGAAAATATCAAGTTCTTTCGAAGAGAGATCAAAAAGACCAGTGATCCCCTCTTAAAGGAAAAACTGTATACCTCGCTCGCCAAGGAGATCGAGCGAAGGACCTTTGCAATGGCACAGAAATATTACGGATTCTATGTCTTGGACCCCCCAATAGTGCCTGATAAGAATAAAAAGGTAAAGCCCAAAAGGGCCCTGATATGTATTTTAAGTACAGTATCTGCCTGTTTTATCAGTATATTTCTTGTATTTTTTCTTGAATACCTGGAAAATGCCCGGAATAAACTAAAAAGTAAGGAATCAGATCTCCATTCTCAGACTTCTATAAGCTGAAGGCAAATTTTTAGACATTTATTTTTTCGTTTTACACAGGGCATCCTAGTTGGATGTACCATCTTGGTGCCCAAGATAATTTCCGGACTGAATCGGAGAAGGTAAAGGCGGGTCCTTCCCCTCCTTTACCTGATTAGCTCGTAACTTCTCAAGTCCTGGCAACTTCGATGTAACCGATCACAGGGTGCTTCTTTTGGAAACGATTTGCGTTAGCCCTGTAGTTTTCTTGGTTTTTGCAGCATTGGAAACCCTGGCTCCGGAGCGCAGCGGAGGAGAACAGGGAGGGTCCTATGCTGCAAAAACCTCAGAAAACAAGGGGCGAGAGCATGTTGGAAAAAGAAGCACCCTGTGATCGGTTACCAAAATGAAGCCTCCACTTATTGAGAAGTTACATTAGCTCTATTTTTCTAGAGGCTTATGACAGAACCACCAATCAAAACATTCATATTCATCTGGGCGTTTTTGGGCATCTTTTTCATTCGTTGCTGGTGGAACTATAATTCTGTCACCAATCAGTTCATTATTTGGCCATCCGGCGGCAACTGCACCCTGTCGATCAGAAATTTGCAGTGCTTTGACGACACGGATAATTTCATCTATATTCCTACCCACTTCTTGCGGGTAGTACATAATGAGACGTACTTTGCTCTCGGGGTCAACGATAAACACTGCACGCACCGTGTTGGTTCCTTTACTGGGATGTAACATGCCAAGTTTTAGGGCAACTGAATCATTGGCAGCGACTATTGGGAATTTGATTTCGACGTCAAGTTTTGTCTTGATCCACTCAATCCACTTGATATGTGAAAAGACTTGGTCGATTGACATGCCAATTAAGCTACAGCCGAGCTCCTCAAATTCCTTATATCTTTTTTGAAAAGCTACAAACTCTGTTGTACAAACAGGCGTAAAGTCAGCCGGATGGCTGAACAGGACGAACCATTTTCCTTTCATGTCACTAGGTAAATCCATTGGCCCGTGAGTTGTCTGAACTTTTAACTCTGGAAACGCATCCCCAAGTAACGGCATGTTCATTTTTGTTTCTTCCATGATTTTGTCTCCTTTGATGATTCTTATGCTTCCTTCTTACGGCTGCCAACATGATACGCAACTATACTGGATCCTGAGTCCACTCTCTCAGAATCCAGTACATAATCCCAAATTATATAGCTCGCAAGTTTGCCGAAGATGCAAGGTGAGAGCATGTTGGAAAAAGAAACACCCTGCCCTCTCCCCCAGGGGAGAGAGTTTAGGTGAGGGGAAACACTGTATTGCCAGGACTTATTGAGAATTTACAGATTTTTACTGAATCAGGGACCTACAGTTTTTTATAAATCTGTTTGGTCCCTTGTCTTGACGTTAATAGATCGGCATGTTAATAAAAGTCTGCCTGCGGGGCTGTAGCTCAGCCGGGAGAGCGCTTGAATGGCATTCAAGAGGTCAGCGGTTCGATCCCGCTCAGCTCCACCAAAATGTGAAGGTTACTATGGGGTGAGCCCTTTGGGTTTTTCCTATAGGAGGGGCTCCTGCTGTTGAAAAATTGACCTTCTTCGTCGGTAGGGGCCTTATTATTTGATAGACTATAGTTAGGTTCGGTAAACAATCTGTTATGCCGGTGAAAATGTCTGATCTTCAACAGAAACAAAAAGATAGAGACTCCCGTTCTAGTGTTAAGCTCCGTGAAGAGGAGCTAGTCCTCAAGATGACAAAGGAAATAGTAATAAAATTTATAGAGGTAGGGAAGCTCACGCCCGAGTCGTTTGAAGAGGTCTTTGAGGCTATACACAGGGCGGTTGCATCTGCCGTATCGGGCTATGATGTTAGTTGATATAATCCCAGCAGATAGGGACTCAGTAATAGTTTTGGGTTTTACTGAGTGAACGTTCATTTTTTGTCTTGACAGCCGGGATGTCTTGTGATAATTCGTTCAAATAATGTTTTTGATCTTAGATTAAGTCTAGATATAGCTATAGTGTTAGAGATTAAAAATTTATCCTAAATAAGTCTGTATCTGGGGTGATCTTGGATCTAGTTTTAGAATTTTGTATGTCAGAGTGGTCTTGTAATCTGATTTGAGAGGAGGGTTTTGACATGATGAGCGGTTTTGAGACCATCGTCATGTATCTTGGCATGTCGTTTATAGGGGTAGGCGGCATGTACCTCATATCTAAAGCACTTGGGCCTTTTCGTCCTACTCCTACTAAGGCCACTACATATGAGTGTGGTGTCCCGCTTTTAGCTGCTGCTCACAATCGCTATAGTATTAAATATTATCTTGTAGCGGTTCTGTTCCTGATATTTGATCTCGAAACGGTCCTAGTCTATCCTCTGGGCATCAGGTATTCTAGTATGGTCCATAATGGTTGGGGCATCTTTTTTGAGATATTTGTTTTTGTAACGATTTTGTTGGCAGGTCTTGTTTATGCCATAAAGAGAGGTGCTATTGATTGGGATTAAGGGAGATTTTTTATGGGAGAAGACGTTCAGGCATATAATGGTGGTGGGTGGATAGCTACCAAGTTGGAGTGGCTGATCAACTGGGGGCGTAAAAGATCACCTTGGCCTCTTCCCTATGGTACCGCTTGTTGTGGCATTGAGATGATGTGTGCCCTGGCATCGGGGTATGATATGGCAAGATTCGGTGCAGAGCGTCCAAGCTTTTCCCCACGTCAGGCAGATGTATTGATAGAGGCAGGGACTATAACGTTAAAGATGGTCCCTATACTCAAGAGGATATATGAGCAGATGGCTGCGCCCAAATGGGTCATTGCCATGGGGGCCTGTGCCTGTAGTGGAGGAGTCTTTAGGACCTATTCCACTCTTCAGGGTATAGATAAGGTAATACCAGTGGATGTCTATATCCCGGGGTGTCCTCCCAGGCCTGAGGCCTTATTACAGGCCCTAGGGATGCTCATTAAAAAGATTGAGAAGAGTCATCCTATATTGCATAAGCGTTATAGTGATTTCTTGGTAGGGTACTGATATGGATCTTAGGGAGAGAGTAGAAAAATGTCTTGGGCCAGAGGGTCTGATGGTAGCCATGACTGAGTGTCGGGGTGATCTCAGTGTGGAGGTCCCAAAGACACGTCTGCTTGATGTGATGCATCTCTTGAAGGATACTCCTGATCTTGAATTTGATTTTTTGAGTGACGTATTGGGGGTAGATAATCTTGCTTTCTATGAAAAGCAGAAGCCCAAGAAGAAGCCAGAGGGTGAGGATACAGAGGCAAAAAAAGAGAAAGGCCCATCGCCTCCCCGTTTTGAGGTCATCTATCTGCTCCTGTCTCTCAAGCGTACAGAGCGTCTACAGGTAAAGATTCGTGTTGCAGAAGATGACATGGAGGTCGACAGCGTGACCTCTATATGGAAGGCTGCAAATTGGCCTGAGAGGGAGGCATTTGATATGTTTGGTCTGCGCTTTAAGGGCCATCCCAATCTCAAGAGACTCTTGATGTGGGATGAATTTCCTGCATATCCGCTTCGTAAGGACTATCCCCTGGAAGGCCGTGGCGAAGAGCGTCACTTGGTATATGGTGAATAGGAGGGGAGACGTGAACCAGGATCCTGTCAGTCAAAATGACCAAGAGAGACTAGGTGAACTAGTTACTATAAATATAGGTCCCTCTCATCCGGCCATGCATGGAACCCTCCGTGTAGTTACCGTGACGGATGGAGAGACTATAGTAAAGGCCGAACCAGAGATAGGCTATCTCCATCGGGGGGTTGAGAAACTGGGAGAGAGTCTCACTTATCACCAGTTTATTCCCATTACTGATAGGCTCAATTACTGTTCTGCCATAACTAATAATGTCTCCTATGAGATGGCCGTAGAGAAACTGATGGGGATTGAGGTCCCTGAGAAGGCCCAGCTCGTCCGGGTCATCATGATGGAACTGGCCAGGATTGCAGATCATGAGGTCTGTGTAGGGATTCTTGGTGTGGATCTAGGGGCCTTTACTCCTTTCTTCTATCTCATTATCCAACGTGAGGAGATCTATGAGATATTTGAGTGGTACAATGGTGCAAGGCTTACCAATACCTTTGGCCGTATTGGTGGACTAGATGCAGATCTGCCTGACGATTTTGAAGAGAGGTGGAGGGAACTCAAGCCCAATCTCAGAAAGGCCAATGAGGAGACAGAGAAGCTCCTTACTCATAATCGTATCTGGATGGACCGTACGATAGGAGTGAGTGCCTTTTCTCCAGAAGATGCCCTGAACTGGGGCTTTACTGGTCCATGTCTCAGGGCCTGTGGAGTCAAACGGGACCTGAGAAAAGATGAGACCTACTGTATGTATGACCAATTTGACTTTGAGGTTCCAGTAGGGAAGAATGGCGACGTGTTTGATCGTTATAAAGTGCGTATGATAGAGATGGAGGAATCCATCAAGATCATTGATCAGGCCTACAAGTTATATAAAGAAATGCCAGCTGATGCCCCCTTAAAGGCAAGGGTGCCCAAGGTCATCAAACCCCCGGTAGGTGAAGTATATAGTGCCTTAGAATCTCCCAATGGGGAGTTGGGCTTTTTTGTGAGAAGTGATGGTTCTAATAAGGCATATCGTATCAAGATAAGGCCCCCATGCTATATGATATATCAGGCCTTTAATGACTTGGTTAAGGGGGAGATGATAGCAGACTTGATAGCCTGTATCAGTAGTCTCAACGTAGTTGCTGGCGAACTGGATCGCTAAGGAGGAGGCCAATCCCATGGAAGGATGGGTAATAGCTATTATAAAGGTAGTTTTTATCTGGGCATGGGTCTTGCTCATTGCTACCGTCATGACCTGGGTGGAAAGGCGTGGTGCTGCTATGATGCAGGACAGGCTGGGTCCTAACCGTGCCGGTCCATTTGGCCTTTTCCAGCCTCTGGCAGATGGGATCAAGCTCTTTACCAAGGAAGAGGTCTTACCAAAGAAGGCCCATAAGGTACTCTGGAGTTTAGGTCCGCTTCTCTTTGCTCTTCCAGCTTTTTCTGCCTATGCGGTGATGCCGTTTGGTGACAAGATTGTTTTGGGTGGAAAAGAGATAATACTCCAGGTCTCCAATGTGAATATAGGATTTCTTTATATACTTGCTATCGGTTCCTTGGCAGTCTATGGGATAGTCTTAGGTGGTTGGGGTTCTAATAATAAGTTTTCGATCTTAGGTGGGCTTAGATCTACTGCCCAGTTGATTTCTTATGAAGTGCCTCTGGGTCTTGCTTTGCTGGCCATTGTGTTTGTGTATGGCACTTTTAGCCTGAGAGATATTGCCTTGGCACAGCAGGGGACTTTTTTGGGGTTTCTCCCGAACTGGGGGATATTTAAACAGCCCTTGGGATTTATTTTGTTCATGGTGGCTATATATGCAGAGGCCAATCGTGTGCCCTTTGATTTGCCTGAGGCAGAAAGTGAGATAGTTGCAGGCTATCATACAGAGTATGGTTCTATGGAGTTGGGTCTCTATCTCTTTGGAGAATATGTGAATCTGGTTACTCTGTCCAGTCTGATTGTGGTACTATATTTTGGTGCCTGGCATATTCCCTATATAGATGTAAGTAAGTTTTTGGGTCCTGTATCATGGGGGATAGTCTCCTTTCTGATATTTTATTTGAAGGTCTCTTTTTTCCTGTGGTTGTTTGTGTGGGTCAGGTGGACTATACCCCGTTTCAGATATGATCAGGTCATGGGTCTGGGGTGGAAGGCACTGATTCCTCTTGCTCTCTTTAATCTGTTTATTACAGCTCTGTTTATTCAGCTTGCTGCATAGTTGGAGCATATTATGGCCAAGCCGGTTGTAAAAAAAGAATATACTCTGGGTGAACGGATCTATCTGCTTGAGATCCTGAAGGGGATGGCGCTCACGTGGAGACACTTTGTATTTAATGTAAAGGCGTCTTTTAGACCCGAGCCCCATACGGTTCCAACATGTTGGCAGTATCCAGAGGACCGTACCAGAGAGATATCTCCTATTTTTCGTGGTCTTCACATGCTGTGCCTGGACGAGAAGGGGCGGGAGAAGTGCATTGCCTGTGGTACGTGTGCAAAGACCTGTCCAGCACACTGTATAACAGTGAAGAAGGGCAAACGTAAGGAAGGGGAAGAGGATAAGTATGCCAGTAAGATGTATTGCGCATCTTTTGACATAGATCTCTTGCACTGTATTTTTTGTGGTTTTTGTCAGGAGGCATGTCCTAAAGAGGCTATTGTCCTGGGCCGGGAATTTGAGCTTGCCCAGTATACGCGTGAGGAGTGTCACCTAGATAAGCAAAAACTGCTTGCAAATTATCGTAAGGCCAAAGAAGAGGGTAAACTCAGGCCACCTAGGAAGGCGGTGCCTGTTGTAAAGCCGCCTCCTAAGCCTGAGGCAGGGGCTCCCAAGACTACTGAGGGCAAGGCAGGCAAGCCTGCTGTGGCAGGTAAGGCCAAGAAAGGACAGGTTGAGGTAAAGAAGGCCGCTGAGAAGGCCAAGGGTGCCGGAAAGGCGGAATCAGGAGATTGATATGGATTGGTACTTCTGGATATTTGCTGTTATTGCAGTATTAGCTGGGATATTTACTGTAACTACGAGGGAGGCATTATCCAGTGCCATGGGGTTGCTTACAGTATTTATTGCCCATGCGGCTCTATATCTCCATCTCCATGCCCCCCTAGTTGCCATCTTTCAGGTCTCTATTTATGCAGGGGCCATCCTGGTCCTGATAGTATTTGTTATCATGCTCTTAATGGCGCCAGAAGAGAGGGCAGGGGTCATACAGGCCAATGTATCATTTAGGAGTTTTGGTGTCTTACTTGGACTGTGTCTCGTTGGTCTCGTGGCAGTCGGGGTAAAGAGTATCGCTGTCTTGATAGCGAGGAGGTCACTGCCTGATGGATTTGGGTCTCCCTCAGTCTTGGGTGATGCATTCTTCAGGGACTATCTGCTCCATTTTGAAGTTGTATCTGTACTTTTGTTAGTGGCATTGATTGCCGCTATCTATCTGTGTAAAAAGAGGGCTTGGAAACACTAAGAGAGGGCTTAATGGCGACGCTCACACACTATATAATCTTGTCGTCCATACTCTTTGGGATAGGGGCTATTGGATTTGTTAGCAGGAGAAATGCACTTATCCTGTTTATGTCGGCTGAACTGATGCTCAATTCAGTAAATCTGATGTTGGTGGCATTTTCTTACTTCAGGGCCGATATAGCAGGACAGGTTATGGTCATTTTCGTCTTTGCGGTAGCTGCAGCCGAGGTTGCTGTCGGTCTTGCAATACTGATAACCCTTTTCCGGCATGTGCGAGAGGTGGATGTAACTAAGTTTAACATCTTGAAATGGTAAAATGCTACATACAATTATATCTGTTTCTAGGCATATAATCAGCCCATCTGCATAGGGAGCTATTCATGGAAGGTTATATCTTTCTCATACCACTTTTACCTTTTATAGGGTTTCTGATCAATGGCCTGTTTGGGCAAAAGATCGGTAAATGGATGATTACCTACATTGGGTGTGGCAGTATAGGGCTGGCCTTTTTGACTTCAGTTTTGTTGGTCTATCATATGGTCTGTCTTCCGGTTGGGGAACGGCAGTTTACACAGGTCCTGTGGCATTGGATAACTGTAGGGAATCTCCATATAGACCTTGCCTTTATGCTTGATCCACTCTCTGCAGTGATGATTTTGGTAGTCACTGGTGTAAGTTTTGTTATCCATATATATAGTAAGGGGTATATGGCCCATGATGAGTCATATTGGAGATATTATGCATATCTCAATATGTTCGTCTTTTTCATGACTATCTTGATCTTGGGCGCCAACTATATAGTGATGTTTGTGGGCTGGGAAGGCGTAGGTCTTGCTTCCTATCTCCTGATTGGTTTCTGGTACAAGGAGAATCTGATTGCAGATGCAGGTAAGAAGGCATTTATAGTAAACCGGGTTGGAGATTTTGGTTTTCTTCTGGGCATGTTTCTGATATTTGTTACCTTTGGTTCCCTTTCTTATACAGAGTTGTTTCCCAAGGTACTCCATATGTATGAGCATGGTCTCTTGCCTATGAATTCTCCGGTCATGATAGCCATCTGCCTCTTGCTTTTTCTGGGGGCAACCGGGAAATCGGCACAGATTCCTCTGTATGTATGGCTTCCAGATGCCATGGCTGGTCCTACTCCTGTATCGGCACTCATCCATGCCGCTACAATGGTGACAGCCGGTGTCTATATGGTGGCAAGGACCAACATTTTGTATACCCTTGCACCTACTGCCTTATTGGTTATGGCATTGATGTCAGCGGCTACTGCCTTTATAGCTGCAACAGTTGGTGTCCTCCAGTATGACATCAAGAGGGTCCTTGCATATTCTACTGTAAGCCAGTTGGGATATATGTTTATAGGTGTGAGTGTCCTCGCATATAGTGCAGGTATATTCCACCTTATGAGCCATGCCTTTTTCAAGGCCTGTCTATTCCTGTGTGCTGGTGCTGTTATGCATGCCATGCGTGGAGATCTGGATATGAGGGATATGGGTGGTCTTGCCAAAAAGATGCCCATTACCTATGTAACTATGCTCTTTGCCAGTTTGGCGATTTCAGGTATTCCGCCATTTGCAGGTTTTTTCAGTAAGGATGAGGTCCTGGGGAAGGCCTTTATGTTTCCATATTATCCAGTTGTAGGTAAAATAGTATGGTTTATTGGTCTTGCTGCTGCGGGTATCACGGCCTTCTATATGTTTAGACTTATATTTATGACCTTTCACGGTGAATTTCGTGGTACTGAAGAAGAGGCCAAACATGTACATGAGATGCCATTTAGTATGACAGGTCCTCTCATGGTCCTTGCCTTTCTCTCTCTGGTCGGTGGCTGGGTGGGAATACCAGAGGTGATGAATAGTCTATTCCCATTTCATGTTACCAATCTCTTTGAGAACTTCCTGGATCCAGTGTTTGAGCACTCGCATGAGATAGTTGCTGGATTTGTTACGATACCTCACTATTCGAGTACTGTAGAGTGGAGTCTTATGGCATCTTCGGTGGCTGTGGGTATCGGCGGTATCTATTTGGCCTATATTATATATATACGTCATCCAGATACACTTCCACAGAAGCTTGCTCATACCTTTGCCTTACATTATAAGCTCATCTACAATAAGTACTATATTGATGAAATTTATTACCATGTGGTGGTCCTTCCTTTCTATTTTCTTTCGACCTTCTGCTGGAAGGTAATAGATGCATTCCTTATTGATGGTGTAGGAGTAAATGGGCAGGCTTGGTGGGTACGTAGAGGATCAGGTGCATTAAGGCTGATTCAGAATGGTTATGTACAGACCTACGGTGCATTTATGCTCTTGGGGCTGGTAGTAATGCTCTGGTTCTTCAGGTTTTGAAATTAGTTGGGCCTAAATTTTAGAGGGCTGGAAAGAGTAATCATGAAATGCAATAAAATTAAAAAAATGAAGGACAGACTATGAATGCTCCTCTCTTGACTTATATTACCTTTTTACCTCTGTTGGGAGTGCTGCTTATTCTCTTTGTCCCTCAGCGGAGTGAATCTGGGAAGGATGTCATCCGTTCGCTGGCACTGGTAACATCTATAGTGGTGTTTTTGGTATCCTTGAGGATGTACTTTGCCTTCGATTCGAATGTAGCAGGTTTCCAGCTTGTGGAGAAACATCCATGGATCCCCAGCTATGGGATTGGCTATTTCATGGGAATAGATGGGCTTTCCTTCTGGCTTGTGCTGCTGACCACCTTTCTCACCCCGCTTACGATCCTTTCCACTTGGAATGCCATCTCAAACAGGGTAAAGGAATTTCAGGTCTTGATGTTGGTCCTTGAGACCGCAATGATCGGGGCCTTTGTGTCTCTGGATCTCCTTCTCTTCTATGTGTTCTGGGAATTGATGCTTATCCCGATGTACCTTATCATAGGAGTATGGGGTGGGAAACAAAGGATCTATGCCGCGATCAAGTTCTTTTTGTATACTGCTGTAGGCTCTCTCCTGATGTTGGTGTGTATCGTTGGCCTTGTCTATTTCCATCAGAGGGAGACCGGTGTCCTGACCTTTAATCTCCTTGAGCTCTATGGCACACATCTGTCACGGATGTATGAGATACTCTTCTTTGCTGCCTTTGCCCTGGCATTTGCAGTCAAGGTGCCGATGTTTCCGTTTCATACATGGCTGCCAGATGCCCACGTCCAGGCACCCACTGCTGGTTCAGTGATCCTGGCAGGTGTCCTTCTGAAGATGGGTACCTATGGATTTTTCCGGTTTGCGATGCCTCTTTTCCCGGAAGGCTCTGCCTTTTTTAGCCCGCTTATTATTACCCTTGCAGTTATAGGCATTATTTATGGGGCCATGGTGGCCATGGTGCAGCCGGATGTCAAGAAACTGGTGGCCTATTCTTCTGTATCTCACCTTGGTTACTGTATGCTTGGGCTGTATGCGCTGACTCCTCATGCTGTTGAGGGGGCGATTCTCCAGATGATCAATCATGGTATTTCAACTGGTGCACTGTTTCTCCTGGTAGGTGTGGCATATGAAAAACGGCATACTCATCTGATCAAGGAATTTGGAGGGATTGCCAGGGTAATGCCTGTCTATGCCACCATTTTTTTCCTTATAACTCTCTCGTCGATAGGATTTCCCACTACAAATGGATTTATTGGTGAGTTTCTTATCCTGTTAGGGACCTTTGAAGTAAATAAGGTTGCTGCCATATTTGCAGCTACTGCTGCAATTCTTGGTGCAGTCTACATGTTATGGATGTTTGAGAGGGTCTTTTTCGGAGAGGTGACAAATCCCAAGAATAAGAAACTCCATGATTTAAATGCAAGAGAATTGGCCTATCTCCTTCCCTTGCTTGTATTTGTGTTTTGGATAGGTCTGTATCCCAATTTTTTCCTGAACAAGATGCATCGTTCCGTAGATCACTTTATCAGTCAGGTCAAGGTCTCTGCACCATTGTCCCCAAGTGCTGTCATGGAACGTCACGCCTCTATACACAAGACGCCTTTATATATGAGTGTGGCTGAGGAGTAATGAATATGAGTGACCTTGGATTTTCCTTTAGCCTGAGTCAGTTATGGCAGATAGCTGGAGGACAGTTAATCCTTATCTTTGCCGGTCTTATTCTTATTTTTGTAGACCTCTGGTTGACTACAGATGAAGAGTCTGATCATGTAGCCACAATGGGTTGGCTTACGGCACTCAGCTTTCTAGTCGCCTTGTGGTATCTGGTCTATAGAGAGTGGCCTCTTAATGAAGTAGTACTTGCAGGGGTCTTTTCTGCAGAAAAATTCTCTGTGTTTGTGTCTGCCGTAGTCTTGGTGGCGGGTATCTTTGCGAGCCTCTTGAGTATTGGCTATATGCGGAACAACGGGATGTTTCGAGGGGAATATTTTGTCCTCCTCCTGTTTGCTGTCTACGGCACTATTGCAATGCTCCAGGCAGTTGATCTGCTCATGATCTTTATAGCCCTTGAGGTGATGTCTCTGTCAGTATATACTCTGGCTGCATTTCTCAAGGACAGCAGGAAGTCACAGGAAGGTGCTCTGAAGTATTTTCTGTTGGGTAGCTTTGGCTCTGCATTTTTTCTCTTTGGACTTGCTCTGATCTATGGCGTGACCGGGACTGTCAATATCACAAAGATCGCACAGATACTCTCTGTAGGTCCCTTTGAGCATCCAGTAGTCTTGGTGGCCTTGGCCATGTTGATGGCCGGTCTGTTCTTTAAGATGTCTCTTGTGCCCTTCCATATGTGGGCCCCAGACGTCTATGAGGGTAGCCCCTCGATTATCACTGCATATATGGCTACAGCGGTGAAGGCCGGTGCCTTTGGGGTCTTTCTCAAGCTCATGAGTGTGGCCTTTACACCGATTCTCTCTCTGAGCGGGCAACCTGACTTTCAATCTACAGTCAATCTGGCGGCACTGGCTGTATACTGGAAGCCTGTGCTCTGGTGGCTGGCCCTGCTAACCATGTTTGTAGGGAATCTCGTTGCGGTCTCTCAGCAGAATGTAAAGCGTATGTTGGCCTACTCTTCTATAGCCCATGCAGGATATATGGCTCTAGGGCTCCTGGCAGCCAACAGTGAGGGCCGGATGGCCGTATTATTCTATCTCGTTGTGTATACGATCATGAACTTTGGGGCCTTTGGTGTACTCTTTCTGATAGATGGTAAGGAGGGGAAGGCCCAGACCCTGGAGGACTATCGCGGTTTAGGATACAGGTATCCCACTCTCAGTTTTTTGATGTCTCTATTCTTGGTATCTATGGCCGGGCTTCCACCTACTGCTGGTTTTATAGGTAAATTCTATCTATTTGCAGCGGCCATAAAACAGGGATATTTCTTGCTTGCTGCATTGGGTGTAATGACCTGCGTGATAGCTTGCTATTATTATCTGCGAGTAATATGGAAATTCTATATGGAAGAGCCTGCTAGAGAGGTCGTTGCTGGCAATATCAGTTTTACAACAATGGGCGTATTGATTTGTCTCGCCTTGGGGATTATGTACTTCGGGATATTACCAGAGGGTCTTGTACGGGTCGCCAATGTTGCCCAGCAGAGTCTTGCTATGGTCTTTTAAAGCCTTTTAGGTATATATAGGCTGAAGGCTGTTAGTGAATCTTATTTTTATACTAACTAGCACAAGAAAAAGGACCATCCATTAGTTGTAAGAGGATCTACTTGGTCGTTTCCCAAATTCAAATTGGTGGCCTTTGAGAGCACCTCACTCCAGGTCTCTTGTGGATATAGAGTGAGTGTCAGCCTGGGGCCTGTGATCTGGTCCTTGGTAGCTTCTTCCCATTTCTCTTCTATTTCCCTTGCCAGTTCCTGGATTTTTTCGTCTTTGTTCATATCATGGATCGTTGCGTTGGGGATAGCATCAACAAGGACGGTCAGCATGTTACTGATTTCATCTGATTCCTCAGGTCTGATATTGGGATCGAGGGGTAAGGCCAGCTCCAATAGGTCGATAGGGAAGGCACTGGGTTGTAGGGTTCCATAGGCACTATCAATCAGGTCTTTTAATGCTATACTTTCCCCAATTGGCCATAGTCTTTTATCAGTAAACTTTTGCCACAGCATTGTCCAGGCCTTTAGCCGCTCCTTGGCCATGACGAGGGGTACTATCATGGGACTATATTCTATAGGCCTTGGAGAGTCAGTAAGTTTTCCAGGACCCTGCAATATCAGTTTGAGTCTGTCTTCCTGCACTGCAAGTTTCCCGAGGTCTGTGTGCAATTCGTCTTCTTGTCTATCCAGATCCAAGGCAAGCTGGAGAAATATCTGGGCGTTCAGGAAGGGGTCAGTGGCCTCCGTGCTCTTTTTTAGGGTGTTTAGGATAGTCTGGATAGATTCTTCTCTTTCTTTGCCTGCAGCAGCACTCATTAATGTAGAGGCCGGAATCTTTTGTCCCAGGCCCATCTGTTTTGCCCAGGATTCCCAGTTGCTGATAAGCTCAGTGAACCAGCCCAGCCTCTCTCCCAGAGGTGCCGGGGCAATAGCCTCAATCTCCATGGGACAGTTACTTGATGGGTGGTATGGTGATGTCCGGGTATCCTCTGTAGGTATCAATAGGGTCAGTTTAGAGAATACCTGAGCAAGCCGCAGCATAGTATCCTGACGGAGGTAGCATGTTGGATATAGTAGGCCGTTTAATTTATCCATAGTGTTATGTCCTTCTAAGGCGAAAAGTTAGAACAGCCTTTACTTTATCTAGTCTTTGATTATTTTTAAAGATGGTGAGACATAAAATGCAGAAAGAAAAGAAAGAAATTAGTTCCCAGCACCACGGTAGCTACGGCATTTACATTAAAATGTGCAATTATATTAGTATGTTGCCTAAATTTCTAAAATTATTAATAAATCTGTTAAAGGATCCAAGGGTTTCTACTACTGACAAGGCTATATTGGGTGCCACCATTGCATATGTGCTGGATCCAGTTGATCTGGTTCCTGACTGGATACCTTTTGTGGGACTGGTCGATGATGTCTATCTGGTAGCACTGGCCCTGTTGCGTCTGCTCCTCAGGACTGATCAGCAGGTCCTCAGTGACCATTGGACCGGGAAAGAGGACATGATTCCCTTTTTGAAAAAAGTAGCTGATCTGGCAATGATCTTTCTGCCGGTCCGTATCCGTCAAGCTATCGTAGCTAAAGTAGAGCTAT
>JALTHV010000014.1 GCA_027004315.1 Deltaproteobacteria bacterium | reverse complement strand
ATGCATTCCGAATACAACGAAAATAATAGTTATAGTATACGCTTTATCCGACTTTCAGGCTCTTAAAGGGCTAACGCAAATCGTCTCCAAAAGAAGCACCACCCTCACCCTGCCCTCTCCCCAGGGGAGAGGGTTTGGGTGAGGGGGAACAGGAACACTGTATTGCCAGGACTTATTGAGAAGTTACGATCAGGGCACTCTGCCCATTAATCCGCACTGAAACCAAAAAAGCTACCGCTGGCCGGAGACGCGGACGGTTACGCCAAAACTTATTGAAAAGTTACAAATGGATGCCCCGGCTTGTCGAGAAGTTACCAGTTTTTGACATTCTGGTCTTTAGAGATTAATTTTTCCCTTAAATAGTGCCTGAACGAAGACCATGAAATTTGTTTTCCTAATTTAGATCAGGAACCATTAAGTTATTGAGGTTATCTCCTTATTTTAAATTCAAAATATCACGCAAAGTCGCCAAAATGTAAGGTCTTTCTTTTAATAACAATAGATTGTCTTTGCGAGCTTTGTGCCTTGGCGTGAGAAAAAGACTTTTTGCGAAGACATCAAAAATTAAAAATTGTATCTGAAGGGACTTTTTCTTCAGACACTAAATTGGTAGTCGTCAGCTGACTTTCTGAATCGCTCAAGAAACGGTTTCCTATCACTTTTTCATTTCATTTTGGAGGATTCAGACGTTGAAAAACAGGATTGATTTAGAAAAAGAACTCCACTTTTTAGGTTTACTTGATAAGGCTAGAGAGATTCATGCTGAATTAGGTGATAAAGCGGTCCTTTCTTATATAAAGTCAAGCTATCGTCTTTTAAGTAAAGTTTATCATCCAGATCTAAATCCAAAAAATATAGAGAAAGCGAAGATCACTCAACAAAGACTCAATAGAGTTAGTAGTATCATCAGCCAAATGAAAGATGATGAACTCATTGAATTGATCAAAAAAGGAGCCAAAAAAACCGCCAAAAGAAAAAAGAGAATATTGATTGTCGAAGATGAATTCGGTTTGCAGGAAATATTCAGGGATATTTTTCTGATGGAAGGCTACGATGTCAGGATTGCTGTAGATGGAGTTAATGGTTATGAATTTTATCGCCAATTTAGACCAGACCTGGTCTTTACCGATGTTATAATGCCAAAGATGAACGGATTAGAACTTGTGAGAAGGATTAGAGAGATAAATCCGCAGATCAAAGTGATCTATATCAGTGGCTTCTTTGGAATCAAAAGATTGAAACGCGAACTTGATGAGGACATCCTGAGATACGGCTACCCTACCCTCTCAAAGCCATTTAAGACGAGTGAAATGTTGGATCTGGTCAAAAACTATTTAGAAGCTCACTAGACGTAACCGATCACAGGGTGCCTCTTTTGGAAACGATTTGCGTTAGCCCTGTAGTTTTCTTGGTTTTTGCAGCATGGGAGACCCCGGCTCCGGTCTCCGGCCAGGGGGAATGTGGACGGCTCCAGAGCGCAGCGGAGGAGAACGGGGAGAGTCCCGTGCTGCAAAGATCTTAGAAAACAAGGGCGAGAGCATGTTGGAAAAAGAGGCACCCTGTGATCGGTTACCGCTAAACTGGTCCTTCAGAAATGCAATCGGCCTAAAGCCTGTCGCACCTCACCGAATAAAGCAGATATTCCAGATGGTCATCAAGCTGATCCGCATATTCCGCAATGGAGTAGACCTTGCCGCAACCCTTACACCTAAGGGTTACGCTCCTTCAGGTCCTGCGTATTTCAAGCGGGTTGCCGCAGATCCGGCATCTGAGTTTATTTTCCACGGCGGATTTCATTTTTTGATCTCGCATACGCATAATTCAATTCCTCTAACGTAAGCCTTCACATTCCCCCTGGCCAGTGGTGGGAATGTGAATGGTTACTCTGGCAGGTGGATCCTAAAAGTACTTCCCTTGCCAGGAGTGCTCTCTACAGCTACACGCCCTCCATGGGCCCTGGCGATGTGCTTGACAATAGCAAGGCCCAGCCCCGTTCCGCCCAGTTGCCTGCTTCTTGCCTTGTCCACGCGGTAAAACCGCTCAAAGATCCGGGGCAGATGTCGCTTATCTATACCACAACCCTGGTCACGGACGCTGATAATGATCTCTTCTTCCTTTTGAATGGCCTCTACCCAGACCGTTTTTCCTTTATTACTGTACTTGATGGCATTATCAATTAGGTTCACAACGGCATGTTCAAGGAGTGGCGGATCCAATTTTGCGAATATGTCTTCGGCACAAGACAGTTCAATCCTTATTTCCTTGGCCGCTGCGCTGACCTCACAGACCTGGATTGCAGTCTCGAGCACGTCCTTGAGCCGCTCATCTCTGAGTACTATTTCTTGTCTTTCAGACTCCTTGTCAATCCTGGAAAGGCTGAGGAGATCTTCGATGATGGCCTCGAGGCGTTCTGCATGCTTCCCGATGATATGCAGAAACCGCCGAGAATCCGCAGGGTCCTCTACTGTACCCTCGCAAAGTGTCTCTACGAATCCCTTAATGGCCGTGATTGGGGTCTTTATCTCGTGGGAGACATTGGCAACAAATTCACGGCGTATATTTTCAAGATTCCTCAATCGTGTCACATCATTCAACACAATAAGTGCACCTATTTGTTTCCCTTCTGCGTCACGGAGCAATGTGCCATGCCCGTTGAGAAACCTCTCACCATCGTAAGACAGAACGATGTCCTCTTCGACGACCTCCCGGCTGGATAATGTCTTTTTCACAAACTGCTGGAGGACGGTATTCCTGACTACCTCCTGGATACTCCGGCCATAGGTCTCAGATGAATTACATCCTAACGTTTTGGCGGCAGCATGATTCATGCTGATAACCCGTTCTTCCATATCAATGGCAATAACTCCCTCTATCATACTGGAAAGTATGGCCTCAATCTCGTTTCTCTGCCGCATGAGGGCATCAATACGCCTCCGAAGTTCAACGGCCATTTGATGCATTGCCTCTGAAAGGCCCTCAATTTCTTCAGATTCAGCAACCGGTGGTCTCAGCCGGAACTCACCATGGGCGATACTTTCTGCCCACCTCTTGATCTGTTCAATGGGACGGGTAATGCGACGGGATACAAACAGGCTAAGAATCGCATCGAATAGAGCTATTATCAGACCTGCAATGGCAATCCTGATCTGTATACTCCTAATGGCCGCATCTACGCCATCCACTGGAATAGAGGTACGAACGACTGCAAGGATATGGTTATCTTTCTTGATGGGCACTGCCACGTACATCAATTTCTTACCCAAGATCCGGCTATACCTCGTGGATGTGCCGGAAAGTCCGGTAAGTGCGTTGATGAATTCCGTCCGGTCTGCATGGCTATCCATTTTTGCAGGATCTTTCACAGAATCGCCAACAACCTTTCCAGAGGGGATTATCACGGTAATACGGGTTGCAGCACATCTGCCGACCTTCTTGCATAACAGGTCAATGCTGTTTTTATCCAGGGGATCAAGGTACTCCAGGATCTGTCCCTCAAAGAGATGGGCTCGTGCCTCGAGATCGAATGCTATTTGTTTAAGAAAAAAATGCCTCAACGACTCAGATGCATACCACGTCACGGCCATCAGAGAGATGAGGGTGATCAACAGATAGGATGGATACAGTTGCCAGATCAACCGCTTCTTTTTTGGCATGACCTATTCCCTGAATCGATAACCGACACCCCGGACTGTCTCAATATATCTTCTGGCAGGGCCCAGCTTTTTACGCAGCCCGAGGATCTGGACATCGACTGAACGATCCGTTACGGGATAATCCTCACCTCGAACAGCATTCACGATCTGAAAGCGGGTAAACACCAACCCTGGTCTCCGTGCCAGGTAATTGATAATGCCAAATTCCGTGAAAGTTAGTTGCACGGGCTTACCATTGACGAACACCTTGCGACGTCCAGGGTCAATCACAAGATCATGAATCCGAAAGGCCGAGGATTCCTTCAGAGGTTCTTTTACCTTTCTGCGGAGAACTGCCTTGGCCCTTGCCAGCAAAATCCTTGGGCTGAAAGGCTTGGTGACATAGTCATCGGCGCCGAGTTCCAGCCCTGTTACGATGTCTGCCTCCTCACCCTTGGCTGTCAGGATTATGATAGGAATATTTCTGGCGTCGGGATTATTCTTCAGGTGTCTAGTGACCTCCAGACCACCTATACCTGGAAGCATGAGATCCAGCACAATGAGGTCAGGAATTTCTGACTCCACCAGGCTTAAGGCCAACTCACCCGATATAGCGCAAGAAACCTGGTAACCTTCTCGAGAAAAATTAAATCTGAGCAACTCCAAGATATCTTCTTCATCATCTACCACCAGGATCTTTTGTTCCGACATAATATGATCCCTGTTATTTATTATTTGCGCTCAAAATTGATGCCCTGGCAAAAAGTCTTTTTCTCACGTCAAGGCGCAAAGCTCGCAGTAAGTTCTCAATAAGTCCTGGCAACTTCGATGTAACCGAACCCCTCCTGTTGCAACCGTCCACGTCCCCGGCCAGCGGTAGCCTTTTTTCAGGGTTTCAGGAGCATCGCTTGATGCACGAGATCAGGGCCTCTGCCTATTAATCCGCACTGAAACCCTGAAAAAAGGCTACCGCTGGCCGGGAGGAATATGATCGGTTACCAAAAATGATGCCCCAACTTATTGAGAAGTTACAGCTCGCAAAGGCAATCTATTGCTATTAAAGAAAAAACTTTGCGTCTTGGCGACTTTGCGTGATATTTTTTGATTTTTTACTAAGCCATCAAAATTCAATCAGTAAAATGCCTTAACTCTCTGACTGGATCATTCCTGCCTGCGCATTGCATGCAGACAGAGTCGCCTAGGGGATAAGCAGTCTATGGACACCAGTTATGTGCCGTTTTTCTCCCATCGGTAAACTCGCATCGGAGGTATGTTGAGAAGTTCTATTTCCACCTGCCCTGATCCTAATAAGGGCTGGCACAAGGAGGCAACTCGCTTGCTTACCTGGTACACCACGAAGCGCCCCTTTTGAGCAAGCACTGACGAGACCGTCTCAATAATTTGAGACCCTGAGGTATGGCTCATGGTAGAAAAGGGAATGCCAGAAATTACAACCTCTGGGGCACCCATCCCGTACATATGAATCACCTCTTTCAACTTGTGAGCATCACCAAGATGGGCAATCAGCCGTTCGTCCTTCACGGAGCTCAATAAGGCGTGAAAATTCGGATTGATTTCGACACTTAGAAGCTTGGCGTGTCTCGTCATCGCACGCAGTATCGCCCGGGTCGTGCCTCCAGTACCAGGACCCAGCTCTATTATGGTCCTGGCTGAAGCGACCCCAGCGGCCTTCACAACGCGGCGTTCAAGGAAGCGAGAACTCGGAATTATCGACCCGATCTGAAGAGGGTGCCTCAGAAATTCTTGGAAGAAAACAGATCGGCCGTTCATTAGGGCACAACGTAACTTAGAGTTTGACATTCGCATCACAACAAGTCTAAAGCAGCCCGCCTAATGTATGTTTCACTCAGTATAGGTAACTTCTCAATAAGTGGAGGCTTCTTTTTGGTAACCGGTCACAGGGTGCTTCTTTTTCCAACATGCTCTTGTCCCTACAGGAGTAACTCCCCTCACCCTGCCTTCTCCCCCAGGGGAGAGGGTTTGGGTGAGGGGGAACACTGTATTGCCAGGACTTATTGAGAACTTACCAGTATAGATTATAAGTTTCTGAAAAAAGGGAAATACATATACTTTTCAGCCCTGTTGAAAGGTAACCGTTCACACCCCTCCTGTTACAACCGTCCACGTCCCCGAGGAATGTGAACGCTTACGTTGAAAGAACACAGAACTTTTCAAGCCCCCGGCTTTGCCAGAGATATCTAACTGATTTACTTTTTGAATATATACTATATCTGGAGGTAAATAAAAGCAAGAAGAGGGCATTCTGCCATTAATCCGCACTGAAACCCTTCAAGAGGCTACCGCTGGCCGGGGACATGAACAGTTACGGTTGATCTGCCAATATCTCTTTGTCCCTTACTCCTTGGCCCCTAGCCCTTGAGAGGTCAGGTCGGCTACCAGAGACCTCACGTGATCCATCCATTCGAAGTCTTTGTGGTTAAGCAGTGCCTTCATATTTGAAAGGGCAGGAGAGATATAGGGACTAAAGAAGGGCCTTTTCTTTAGCAGGTAGAGATATGAATAGGCCCCCAGAGTCTGCATGGTGCGAAGGAGAGCCAACAGGCGGAATTCTTTCTCAAAGATATCCCGGTCCAATACAATTCCCAGGCCGTCAAGTTCCTCCAGATAGATATATAAGAGTTCAGAACGGATGGCCTCGGGCAGCGCTACGTAAGGATCTAGGATCAGGGACGCTACGTCGTAGCCAAGGGGACCCAGACGACCGCCCTGAAAGTCTATTATCCTTAAGGCGCCGTCCTGGACCAGGATATTGCGTGACTGAAAGTCCCTATGCAGAAAAAATTCCTTGCCACTGATCAAATCTACCTGAATGGCCAGCCTCCTGAGCTCGTCTTCCACTCCTGGTGTCCTGTTGTGACCCATGAACCCCCTCACAAAAGAGGACAAAAAATAAAAGGCCTCCCGTTCCATGGCCAGTCTGCTGTCATAGTATTGGGAATCGTAACACCACTCGGGGTTGAACCCTCGGCTGCCGATTACCTGCATCCTTGCCAGGAGAGAGAGGACCTCCCGGTAGGAACTCCTGACCCCAGACCAATCCCCTTTGGAGATCAGCTCCAGGATCTCTCTCTGCAGGCACCTCTCTCCAAGGTACTCCGAGAGGATCATCCCGGTCTCCCTATCGAAGTCATATGTCCTGGGGACGGGAATCCCGGCCCTGGCTAGGTGATCCCCGATAGCCACATAGCTGTAGGCCTCGGGAATACCTATATCTCCAGGAGAAGGTTCAATTGCCAAGGCGACCTTGCCCTTCCACTGGACCTTAAAGAAATGCCTGTCAGACCCATCGGCAGGTATAGGGCTGGCAGACAGCCTCGAGAGATCTATCCTGCCCATCTAAGCCCACAGTCCCTTAGGACAAGAGGCCCTCAGATTTCTCACCAAAGACCTCTGCACTAAAGACATAGATCTGGGTCGTTGGGTCTTTCCAGCAGCCAGAGACCATGCCTGCCTTCATACAGGTCTGATCCAGAAAAGTGAGTCTGTCCCATCCATATTCTGTGGCTACCTGCGGTAGCAGTACGCCACGATAAGGGCCCTGGACGATATAGATCCCGTGTGTACCTACCTGGATCTCATTTATATCGGTTATCTGCCTCATAGGGGTGAGGGCGGAGATCTCCAGATCTATCTCCTCAAGTTCAGGGGGACGAAGCGGACGGAATCTAGGGTCATTAAAGGCTGCCGATATGGCCATATCGCCTACTACCTCATATAGAGGTCTGTCTGCCGTAAAGGTCCCAATACATCCCCTGAGCTGTCCCTGCCTGTGAAGTGTCACAAAGGCCCCTCTGTGTTCGAGAAGGTTCGAATCTGTCACTCTGGGGAGGCTGAAGGGAAGGCCCTCCAGCTCCCCCTCTATGGACTTTCTTGCTATCTTGAGTAAGAGTTGCCTCTCATGGCTGGTGAGTTTCCTCTTTTCCATGATCATAGTCTCCAGTATCTGATGTTTGTCTCGTCAAAGTCGCCTGGTTCATAAAAATCCTTTACGTCTATAACCACACCTCTGTCAGGGGTAAGAATCTCTTTCACTGCCGCACTTCCAGCCTCTGCATAGGCCCTGTGGGCCACTGCAAGTATAACTGCATCGACATTGACAGGCAGGTCACGGAGCAGACGAATACCATAGGTGGATTGGGCGTCTTGTGGATCGGCCAATGGATCGTGTACCAGGGGATCGATCCCATACTCTCTGAGTTCATGGACAATATCCATGACCTTGCTGTTCCTTATGTCAGGGCAGTTTTCCTTAAAGGTAAGCCCAAGTATCAGGACCCTGGCACCTTCTACACGAACTCTGGCATGGATAAGCTCCTTGACTGTCCTCTGCGCTATATATGCACCCATTGAGTCATTGATGCGGCGCCCGGCCAGGATGACCTCTGGGTGATATCCCTGTTGCTGGGCACAGTAGGTAAGGTAGTAGGGGTCCACTCCAATGCAGTGCCCGCCTACCAGGCCTGGTCTAAAGGGGAGGAAGTTCCACTTGGTCTCCGCGGCCCTGAGTACCGCCTGGGTATCAATATCCAGACGGTTGAAGATTACTGCCAATTCATTCATTAGTGCGATATTGAGATCCCTCTGGGTATTTTCTATCACCTTGGCTGCCTCTGCTACCCTTATGCTTTCCGCCCTGTATACCCCTGCATCCACAATGAGTTCGTAGGTACTTGCGATCTCATCTAAGGTATCCTGGTCCTGGCCTGCCACCACCTTTACTACTGTGGCCAGGGAGTGTTCCCTGTCTCCAGGATTTATCCGTTCCGGGGAATAGCCGATCTTGAAGTCCTTACCACACCTAAATCCAGAGAGCCTTTCCAGGATCGGGACACATATATTCTCAGTTACCCCTGGATAGACTGTTGACTCATATACTATAATAGTCTGTTGACTCAGATTCTGCCCGACGATCTCTGAAGCAGAGATGATGTGCCTGAGGTCAGGCTGATGGCTGATATCTATAGGAGTAGGTACGGCCACTACAATCATATCCATCTCTTTCAGCAGGGCAGGATCGTTAGTGAAACTGAGGTGTACTGCCTGTCTGAATGCCTCGTGTCCTACTTCTGCAGTGGGGTCCTTGGCCTCCTTGTAGCTCTCGATTTTGTCTCTAGATATATCAAAACCTATGGTCTCTATCTTCTTACCAAAGGCTATTGCCAAGGGAAGGCCAACATAACCCAGGCCTACTACTCCTACAGAACTTACTGCCATATGCCCTTTCCTCCTCAGAAAGATTTTTGTAATATCTCAATATATTGAGATATTACAATTTTTTGATAGACTAGAATAACTCATAAATGCCTATATTATCAAATTAAATGTCAATATCGAAGCCAGGAACTCGAAATCAGGTCAGGTAGTCTGTCACCAAAGGACAAGATATATCCTGCCTCTGGCAGACGGGTCTGGACAAACCAGAATAGATAAGGATATATATAGATGGGAGGTTATTGTAAAGTGTCCTCCCTAAAGTAAAGATATGCCTTTTTGATAGGAGCATTGAGGTAATGACCTTTGAGCCCATAGAAAAAAAATTATCGATTCATATATTGCTATTGTGCTCAATAACGGCAATTATCTTTAGCAGCCTCTCTTTTATCCCGTCGGCATCGCTGGCGGAATCCTGGTATGTAAGGCCCAGTGCAGAGATCCCGTTGAGGAGTGGCAAGGGCCAAGAATACCGAATCCTTGCCGTGCTTCAAGATGGCAGCCAGGTGAAACTGCTCGAAGATGACGGTACCTGGGCCAGGGTGAGGACATCAAGCGGCAAGGAGGGATGGATGGTCAGGAGGTATCTGAGCACTTCCCCACCCTTAAAGGATGTGGTTGCCCAGCTGAAGACCCGCAAGATCCAGGCCGAAAAACGGGTGGCCGATATTACTAAAAAGCTGGATAAGGTCTCAAGTGCCTCTATCCAGTGTGAGCATGACCTGAAGGCCTGCATTCTGGAGAGAGACCGCACAAAAAAGGCCTATGGGGCCCTAAAGATAGATGCCTCAAATACAATATACCTCAAACAGTCTCTCTCAAAAACAACCAAGCAACTCCAGAAAACAAGGCAAAAGCTCATTGCAGCCGAAGAGGAAAACAGACATTTCAAAAATAGTAACAGGATAAAGTGGTTCCTGGCAGGTGGAGGGGTCCTGATATTAGGTTGGATTGCAGGCCTGATAACAGGCAGGGGACGAAAACGCAAATCTTTAGTACTATGACAGAAAAATCGGTTGATATGAAAGAACATAGATGCCCCAGGTGTGGGAGACCGGCTCCCTTTGAGGGAAATCCCTATAGGCCTTTTTGCAGCAAAAGGTGTAAGATGGCAGATCTCGATGCATGGTTCAGAGGAGAATACCGGATATCAAGTCCTATATGGCCTGAGGATACAGATTATACAGAACAACACAAGAAAAACTATTAATTCACAGATGATGCCCTCGCAAAAAGTCTTTTTCTCACGCAAAGGCGCAAAGCTCGCAAAGGCAATCTATTGTTATTAAAAGAAAAAACTTTGCGCCTTTGCGTCTTTGCGTGATATTTTGGTTTTTTTATGAAACTATCATAGATTAGGCAGAACAAGAGAGATAAAACATAATATGGCTAAAAAAGATCCTCCCTTATATGATGTAATTATACTTGGGACCGGCCCTGCCGGTCTCCAGGCTGCAATTCATGCAGCTAGAAAGAAAATAGAGGTGCTGGTGCTTGGCCGCCCGAGATCGAGCAGCCTATATAGGGCCCATATCGAAAACTACTGCTGTATACCTGGGGTAAAGGCAGGAGAGGAATTGCTGTTGACAGGCATAAAGCAGGCAGAGGGCTTTGGAGCGAAATTCCTTCAGGAGGATGCAGTGGCCACTGCCGCCTCTCCAGGTGGTACCTACCAGATAACTACTGAGAGCGGAGAGACCTATTCTGCCTACGCCCTGATAATTGCGACCGGGATAACACGTCATGGCCTTGGGCTCAGGGGAGAAAAGGACCTGATTGGTAAGGGGATCAGCTACTGCGTCGACTGCGATGCAAATTTCTACCACGATGCAAGGGTGGCAGTGGTAGGAGATGGAAGTGCCGCGGCCCATGGTGCGGTCACCCTGAGCAAAATAGCAAGGCAGGTCACCCTCATAACAAGACATCTGAAGGTAAGCCCTGCACTCGAGGCCGAACTGAACAGGGAGAATGTCTCAATACTTAAAGGAGCTACCATAAAGGAGCTCAGGGGAACCAATAGGCTGGATAGCATTGTACTCAGAGACGGAACCGAACTCCAGTTAGATGGGCTCTTCGTAGAAGGAGGCGCCAAGGGGGCCATGGAGCTTGTGGCCTTTTTGGGTGTAAAACTGGACCCAGAAAAATTCACCTATATCCTCACTGACAGAAAACAGGCCACCAATATACCAGGTATCTATGCGGCAGGGGATATATGCGGACGTCCCTTTCAGATGGCAAAGGCCGTGGGAGAGGGCTGCATAGCAGGCCTTTCTGCCAGCAGCTTTGCCCTCAAAAAGAGGAGTGAGGAAACGGCCAAATGATCCTGAAGGCCTATACAGTTGGTCCCCTGTCTGTCCGGGCATATATAATAGGATGTCCTGATACAGGCGAGGCCATGATCGTAGACCCTGCAGGGAGCGAAGAGATGCTGGCAAGAGAGATCACTGCCTCCGGTCTTATCCTGCGTTACATAGTCAATACCCATGGCCACCCGGATCATACCTGTGGAAACCGACGGATGAAGGCCCTTACGGGGGCACCTGTGCTCATGCACAGGGCCGACGACATTATGTTCAGAGATCCAGATGTAGTCGAGGTATTCAGGTCATGGGGCTTTGAACCGGCCCCACCGGCAGACAGATACATTGACCATGGGGATATAATCGAGGTCGGCAGACTCAGGTTTGAGGTAATCCACACGCCGGGACACTCCCCAGGCTCGGTCTGCCTGTACGGACATGGCCATATAATTACCGGGGACACCCTGTTTGTAGGTGCTGTCGGCCGTACAGACCTGCCGGGAGGGTCCTTTGATACCCTGATCAGGTCCATCAAGACCTACATCCTGCCCCTTCCGGACTCCACTGTAGTCCTCCCCGGCCATGACTATGGAGACCGCCCTACCTCTACCATTGGACGAGAGAAACAGACCAATACCTACCTCATATAGTTCTCTGAAATCCGTGATCTCCTGTCCCCCTGGGCTCCCTATCTGTGACAGGTGGGACGATTTGGTCTCTGCCATAAGACACAATCAGGTAGTCATTGTCACCGGAGAGACGGGCTCAGGCAAGACCACCCAGCTCCCGAAGATATGCCTTGAGGCAGGGATGGGCAGACAGGGGAAAATTGTCTGCACACAGCCCAGGAGGGTGGCAGCAATAACTGTGGCGACAAGAGTGGCCGAGGAGCTGGGACCAATGGGTCCAGGGCTCGTGGGTTACAAGATACGCTTCAGGGACAGGACAGGGCCTAAGACCAGGATCAAGTTTGTGACCGATGGCATGCTCCTGGCCGAGGTACAGCATGACCCAGAATTTAGGGCATATGACACCATAATTGTAGATGAGGCCCATGAAAGGAGCCTCAATATAGACTTTATCCTGGGCATACTCAGGAGGCTCCTGGCCTCAAGGCCTGACCTCAAGGTCATTATCACCTCTGCCACCATGGATACGGCACACTTCTGCAGGGCATTCGGCAGAGCGCCGGTGATAGAGATCGCAGGCCGTGGCTACCCGGTAGAGATCAGTTACAGGCCGGGAGAACAGGACGATATAACTACAGTTGAAAAGGTCGTTTCTGCAACACTAGAGATCAGAAAAGAAGATCCCTTTGGTGACATACTTATATTTCTCCCCACAGAGAGGGAGATCCAGGAGACGGTCAAGGTCCTGAAGGCCAGTTGTGGAGACAGGGCCGCTGTGCTCCCCATGTATGGAAGGCTGGCCGCCCTCGACCAGAGGCGCATATTCAGACACACCTCTGTCCAAAAGATCGTAGTGGCCACAAACGTGGCAGAGACCTCTATTACAGTACCTGGGATCAAGTATGTAATAGACTCAGGGCTGGCCCGAATCGCCCGCTACAATGTGAAATCCCACACAAAGGCACTCCCGGTCTCCCCCATATCGAGGGCCAGTGCAGATCAGAGGGCCGGACGGGCGGGAAGGGTCCGGTCCGGTGTCTGTATCCGTCTTTACAGCGAAGATGACTACCTAAATCGGCCAAAATATACCCTGCCAGAGATCCAGCGCTCGAATCTGGCAGAGGTCATACTCCGTCTCCTGGCCATGGGACAGGGACCTGTTGACCAATTTCCGTTCGTGGATACCCCGTCTCCACAGGCCATAAGGGAGGGATTTGCCACGCTGAGGGAGCTTGGGGCACTCACTGCAGCAGGCAGATTGACTAAGATGGGGCGGATGATGGCCAGGCTGCCTCTGGATCCCAGGATCTCGAGAATGATCCTGGAGGCCCGGCATAGGGATGTACTCAAGGAGGTGGTCATTATAGCATCGGCCATGAGCATCCAAGACCCAAGGGAACGCCCAGCAGACAAAGAGAAACAGGCCGATCAGGTCCACAGCTCCTTTAAGGACCCATCCTCAGACCTCTTGACCTTTATCAGGATATGGAATGCCTACCAGAGAGAGCTGGCGGCAGGGCGCAGCAGGAACCAGATGCGAAAATTCTGCAGGGACCATTTCCTCTCTTATAATAGGATGCAGGAATGGAGGGACATCTATGACCAGATCAGGGCCATCCTCCGCGAGACAAGGGGTATTCACCAGATCTCCAAATCCCCGAATCCCCAAGTCACAGACTCACTCAGCCGGCAGATCCACTGTTCTGTCCTCTCTGGATTTTTGGGACAGATTGCCCTCAAACAAGAGAAATCGCGATATCTTGCGGCCCGTGGCAGGGAGGTGTTCCTCTTCCCTGGTTCCTCGCTCTATAAAAAAAGGCCAAAGTGGATAGTGGCAACAGAGCTTGTTCGGACCTCCAGGCTCTTTGCAAGGACAGTGGCTGCCATTGAGCCCGAGTGGATAGAGGACCTGGCTGGTGACCTCTGCAGATACAGCTACTCTGAACCTCACTGGGAGAAACGTAGAGGAGAGGTGATGGCATGGGAGAGGGTCATGCTCTTTGGACTCCCTGTGGTGGAGAGACGCAGGGTCAGTTATGGGAAGATCGATCCAGGGGAGTCAAGGGACATCTTTATAAGACAAGGCCTGATTCCGGGAGAGGTCAGGGGGAGATATCCCTTTCTTGACCACAACATGAGGCTGATCTCAGAGGTCCAGGACCTGGAAGACAGGACCAGGAGGAGGGGCATCATGGCGGATGAAGACATCCTCTATTCTCTGTATGACAGGGGATTGAGGAGGCTTGAAGAGGACCTGCACTTCCCTGGGATATTCAGTGAGCGTACTCTTGCCAGGGCCCTGCGAATCGGCCAAGATGACCCACTGCGCTTTAAGAGAGAAGACCTGCTCAGGACCATTCCAGATGCCAATGAGATTGCCCTGTTCCCTGGTCACATAGAGGTGTCAGGACAGATGATCTCTCTGAGTTATCGCTTTTGCCCTGGAGATGAGGCAGATGGAGTTACTGTAAAGATCCCCCTGGATATAATTTTTTCCCTACCTCCAGGGCCCTTTGAGTGGCTGGTCCCTGGCCTGCTGGAGGAAAAGATCACCTTCCTCCTGAAGTCTCTGCCCAAGCAGGTCCGCAGGAAGCTGGTACCCATCCCCAGGACTGCACGAGAGATCACCCAAAGGCTCAAGGGGACTGGAGGCAGCCTGCTTCGTGCGCTGGGACAGGTGCTCTCCAGAGAATATGGCCTGCAGATAGACAGGGAGATGTGGCCAGACAGTACAGGCCTACCGGACCACCTCTTGATGAGATTTGAGGTATTAGACCAGAGGGGAAGGGTCATAGATTCCGGACGCGATCTCTGCTCTATAAAAAAGAGGTGGGAGGAATCTGCCTCCAGCCTCCACAGCAAAGATCCCAGGTGGCTGGAGGCCCAGGCCAAGTGGGAGGTATCTGGCCTCAGTCTGGAGGACCTCCCTGACCTCCCAGACAGGATCTCCATCTCTCCACAGGGTCAAGGTCCCCCCATTCAGGCCTTTCCAGGCATTATTGTAGAACACAACAAGATAGTAGGTGTGCGGCTCTTTAACACTCCGGACGAGGCCCTCTCAAGTAGCCAGGAGGGGGCAAGACAGCTCCTTGCCGGCTACCTTGCCGGAGAGCTCGGATATCTCAAGAAAAACTGCCTGCCCAGAGGTCTGCCATTAGAGGCCTATGTGTCCTTTGGGGGTACAGAGGGAATGCGGCAATCCATATATGCCTTTCTCTGTAGGGAGCTGCTGGGGACCTGGGGACATATCCCGACCAGATCCGATCTGCTAAACAGGGTCAGCGAACTGAGAGGAAAGATCTTCCAGAGGGCCCTCCCGATCATAGACCTCTTGAAAGAGATACTAGAGGTACGCCTCACGGCACATAGAGAGATAAGGCGCCTCTGCCCTCAGTCCCTCAGGGACCTCGAGACAGAGCTCACAAGGCTCACTCCACCAGGATTTCCTGCAGATGCAGACATAGAGAGGCTGCGTGACCTACCGAGATACCTGAAGGCCCTGGCCATCAGGGCCGGGAGGGCATATGTCGATCCCTCAAAAGATAGGGCAAAGGCATCCAGATTAGTGCCATTTCTAGTGCGCCTCAAGGAGGCCGGCACCTTCCTGGAGGAAAAGGATACAGCAGGACTCAAGACTGAGATAGACCACTTTGAGAGGCTGATTGAAGAATACAGGGTATCTATATTTGCCCCTGAACTTGGCACTGCAGTGCCGGTCTCTCCAAGACGTCTCGCAGAGGAATGGAAGAGGTTGAAAGATAAGAGGTAATGTAAGTCCTCAATAAGTCCTGGCAACTTCAATATAACCGAT
>JALTHV010000013.1 GCA_027004315.1 Deltaproteobacteria bacterium | reverse complement strand
CCCCCGGCCAGCGGTAGCATTTTGAAGGGTTTCAGGAGCATCACTGTAACTTCTCAATAAGTGGAGGCTTCATTTTGGTAACCGATCACAGGGTGCTTCTTTTTCCAACATGCTCTCGCCCCTTGTTTTCTAAGTTTTTTGCAGCATAGGACCCTCCCTGTTCTCCTCCGCTGCGCTCCGGAGCCAGGGTTTCCAATGCTGCAAAAACCAAGAAAACTACAGGGCTAACGCAAATCGTTTCCAAAAGAAGCACCCTGTGATCGGTTACATCGAAGTTGCCAGGACTTATTGAGAAGTTACGCATCGCTTGATGTACGAGATCAGGGCCTCTGCCTATTAATCCGCACTGAAACCCTGAAAAATGCTATCACTGGCCGGGGACGTCTAGCCTAGGGGAGGGCCAATTATCGTAACCGATTATCCTTCTTCCGGCGGGAAGGCCACTACATCGTCTATGTCTGGAGTATTGGTAAGCAACATCACCAGGCGGTCTATCCCCAGTGCCATGCCTGCACATTCAGGGAGTCGCTCCAGGGATGACAGAAATTTCTCTGGCCATGGATAGGCATTCAGTCCCTGTGTGCTTCGTCTCTGGGCCTCTCTTCTGAACCTGTCTCCCTGCTCTCTTGGATCTGTGAGTTCAGAAAAGCCGTTTGCGAGTTCAAGGTCGCCTGCATAGAGTTCGACCCTTTCTGCCACTGTGGGATCAGAGGGCTTTAGCCTGGAGAGAGAGGCGCAAGATGCAGGGTAATCCATCAAAAAGACTGGCTTGTCATGGGATAAATTGGGCTCTATCTTTGTTATCATGTCTTCATTAAATCGGTCCAGATCCGGTTTGGGGCCAGGCGTCCAGCCGGCATATTTCTCAAAGGCCTCTTTTACGGTCAGGCGGGGAAATGGAGAAGAGATGTCGATTTTTCTATCTCTATAGACGACTGAGTGCCCCTTCCAACCAGCAGCACAGGCCGCTGTCTCTATCAATGCCTCACAGTCAGACATAAGGCTATAATAGTCTGCACCTATCCTGTACCATTCCAGCATGGTGAATTCAGGGAGGTGATGGCGGCCCCGCTCTTTTTGCCGAAATACAGGTCCCAACTGAAAAATCCGATCAAATCCCTCTGCCAAGAGGCGCTTAAGATTCAGCTCTGGAGATGGAATTAGGAAAAGATCCGGCCTGCCTCTGCCCTGAGAGACCGGGAAGGCCTCAATAGAAGATTCCGGTGCCGGGGCATGGGTCATTAAAGGGGTCTGCACCTCAATAAATCCCTGTCTTGACAAAAATGCCCGGATGGCCTGTATGATTTTGCCCCTGGTTGCCAACCTCCTATATCTGGAAGAGATCTCCATGGTCTTACAATTGTCTGCCAGGGTTTCCCATGCTGCAAAGGCCAATGTAGGAGCAAAAGACCTTTCGCCCCTACATGGCTAATGCAAATTGTTCTCAGAAGAGACACTCTGCGATCGCTTACCTATTTTTTTACTCGCTCTACATATTCCCCGGTGCGGGTGTCAATTTTCAGGATTTCACCCTCTTTTATAAAAAGGGGTACTTGAAGTTCGTAGCCCGTCTCAAGGGTTACTGACTTTGTAGCACCACTGGCTGTATCGCCCCGTATGCCCGGGGCAGACTCTACCACTTCAAGCTCAACAAATATCGGGAGAGAGATATCAATAGGGGTGCCCTGGAAGAAGAGGATATCCACCTCCATATTTTCCTGAAGAAAATTTTTTGTCTCTCCAACTTGGTCTCTTGACAGGGCTACCTGGTCATAGGTGCTGGTATTCATGAAATGAAATCCTTCACTGTCTTTGTAGAGATATTGCATATGTACTTCATCCAGATCGGCCGGCTCGAATTTATCTCCTGAACGATAAGTACGATCCATAGTATAATTAGTTATCATATTTTTGAGCTTGCATTTATAGAGGGCCTGCCCCTTTCCTGGTTTAGAAAACTGGAAATCCGTAATGATATACGGTTCTCCATCGAGGATTATCTTTAGGCCTTTTCTGAGGTCTGAGGAGTCATACACAGTTATCTTCTCCTTCAATGTAGATTGTCATTATTCACTTCACTGGGGTCCCCAAAGTGAATGAACTACCCCGTGGCAAGCCACGGGGTATCAAGGGGAATCAATCCCTATAGATTTCGCATCCTCCTCTATAATAATTAGAGTAATCTGCGTAATCTGCGAAATCTGTAGATTAAAATTTTTTTATTCATAAAGCATAATTACCTAAAATTCAAGCCATGGCTGTATCCAGCCGGGATCCAGACATCTTACCCTGATTTAGTGAGAACTTACGTTTTGGCTTGCCTAGTATGGAGAGATGGCATATTATCCAATTTATGTCTGGGGCGATGAAATCTTTGTGGAGAGGACTGTTTGCAAAATTTTAGATTCCTGCCAGGGAGGGAGTCATGCCGCTTATAAAAATAAAGGTGGAACGTGACCTGGAACAGCTACATGATCGGGTGAGACGTTTAGTGGATGACGTCTTCCATATCTCGCGACCAATGGCATTTTCCGAAGGGGGATGGGTACCTGCAGTTGACATATATGAAGGCCCTGATGTCATCTATGTAGTAGTAGAGGCAGCAGGTGTAGACACTGACAGCCTACATCTTATATTTGAAGGACAGTTCTTACACCTATCTGGCCAGCGCCATTCTCCAGTCAGTTTAGGTAAGAGGCGATTTTACCAGATGGAGATAGAATATGGTCCATTTGAGCGCATTATCCGCATACCGGTAGCTATAGATCCGGAACAAATTGAGGCACACTATGAAAATGGGATGCTCATTGTAGAAATGTCCCGCAAGGAGCCAAAAGAAACTGTAAAGATCGAGGTATCCTGATTCCCTATAAAGTAGGTCCGATCATAGGTAACTGTTCACATCCTACCGGGGACATTGACGGTTGCAATAGGAGGGGGTGTAAACGGTTAGAATCACAGGGTGCCTCTTCTGGAAACAATTTGCGTTAGCCGTACAGTTCTATTGGTTAGGGAAACCCTGGCTCCGCGATGTAGTAAAGGAGAACGGGGAGGGTATACTGGAAGAAGAAACACTTTGTTATCAGTTAATAAAGGAGAGTATTAGAGGTGTCTATGAGTGAAAACACCCAGGCCGAAGAAAATCCCGAACAGAGTACAATACGTGAACTTCCGCTATTACCAAGTAAAAATTTTGTGCTCTTTCCCCACATGGTAGTCCCATGGGTAGTTGAATCACCTCATCTCATAAAGCTGATCGATGACGCCCTCGTGACAGACAGGACCATAGTCATAATCGGCACAAAAGAAGGAGAGGAAGGGGTCCCTGATCTTAACAAGATAGGTACAGTGGCTCTAATACTCCGAATGGCAAAGGATGAAGCGGGTTATGCAAAGCTGATAATTCAGGGGGTTACCAGGGTCAGGGTCCTGGAAGTCACTGAGAAAGAACCTTATATAAAGGCAAAGGTAGAGTCGGCAAAAAATATAGTCAGCCACGATCTCGAGACCCAGGCACTTATTGTAAACATACGGCAGACCTTCTCCAGGGTCCTGGAGTTATCTCCCAATCTCCCGAATGAACTTGGGGGAGTGGTAATGAATCTGGACGATCCAGGTGTCCTGGCGGATATAGTGGCCAGCCACCTCAATATATCAACCATTGAGAAACAGATCGTGTTAAATGCTCTGGATATCAAGGAACGTCTGCAGGCAGCCCTTCATATCATGGTCCAGCAGCTTGAAATCCTCGAACTGGGGGACAAGATCCGGTCTCAGGTCAAGGGCCAGGTAGATAAGACCCAAAGAGAATTTTATCTTCGGGAACAGCTTAAGGCCATCAAAAAGGAGCTTGGGGAAGAAAAATCAGATGAGATAAAGGAACTAAAGGAAAAACTGGAGGCCAAGGGCCTGCCAGAAGAGGCCATGAAAGAGGCCAAACGAGAGATTGAGCGTCTCTCCAAGATGCATCCCTTTGCCCCTGAATATACAGTATCCCGCACCTACATAGACTGTCTCCTCGAATTACCATGGAACGAGTTTACAGAGGATCAACTGGACCTCGATAAGGCAGAGCGTATCCTTGATGAGGACCACTATGACCTGGACAAGGTAAAAAAACGGATCGTGGAGTACCTGGCAGTACGAAAGCTAAAACCTGATGCCAAGGGGACCATCTTGTGCTTTGTAGGCCCTCCTGGTACTGGGAAGACCTCTCTTGGGAGGTCAATAGCCAGGGCCATGGGACGTAAGTTCTTGAGGATATCTCTGGGTGGAATGAGGGATGAGGCAGAGATCCGTGGGCATCGCCGTACCTATATAGGGGCCATGCCTGGACGTATTATCCAGGGCCTCAGAAAGATAGGAGTCAAGAATCCGGTCCTGATGCTGGACGAGATCGACAAGATAGGGACTGACTTCAGGGGAGATCCGGCCTCAGCCCTCTTAGAGGTATTGGACCCGGAACAGAACGTCACCTTTACCGATCACTATCTCGGGGTAGAGTTTGACCTTTCAAAGGTGGTCTTTATCACTACAGCCAATGTCCTGGATACTATACCCCCTCCCCTCTTGGACAGGATGGAGGTATTGGAGCTCTCAGGCTATACCCTTGAGGAAAAACTTGAGATCGCCCGGAGGTACCTGATCCCCAGGCAGATTGAGGCCCATGGCCTGACCAGGCGCAATATCAGTATCAATAAAGGGGCACTGTCCAGGATCATCAGTGCCTATACCCGGGAGGCAGGGGTCCGGAACCTAGAGAGGGAGATAGCCGCTGTCTGCCGTGGTGTGGCCAAGCAAGTGGCCAAGGGACATACTGAAAAGGTAAAGATAGGCATAAAGGGCCTGTCAGACTACCTGGGGCCACCCAAGTTTATGGCCGAAATGGCAGAGAGGAAAGGGGTCCCGGGTGTGGCTACAGGGCTTGCATGGACCCCCTCGGGAGGAGAGATCCTGTTTATTGAGGCCACTAAAATGAAGGGCTCTGGAAAGGTGCTGCTTACAGGAAAACTGGGAGATGTAATGAAGGAATCTGCTCAGATTGCCCTGAGTTTCGTCCGCTCCAGGGCCTCAGAATTGGGTATTCCGGCCGATGCCTTCAAGGAAGAGGATGTCCATGTCCACGTGCCTTCAGGTGCAATACCTAAAGACGGCCCCTCTGCTGGAGTAAGCATATGTATGGCCCTGGTATCTCTATTTACAAACCGATCTGTCAGGCCTGAGGTGGCCATGACAGGTGAAATCAGCCTGAGAGGGCTTATCCTCCCGGTAGGTGGGGTAAAGGATAAGGTGCTGGGGGCCCACAGGGCCGGGATAAAAGAAATCATCCTTCCCAAGCGCAATGCCAAAGACCTCGAGGAGATACCCCTTCAGGTCCGTGAAGACCTGAAATTTCATCTGATATCCAGGGCAGATGAGGCAATAGGTATAGTTTTTAGTCCCAAAAAAAGCGGAAGGCATCAGGTTGACACCCCAAAAGGAATTAAGTA
>JALTHV010000012.1 GCA_027004315.1 Deltaproteobacteria bacterium | reverse complement strand
TCATAATCCCAGATACTGCAAAGGAAAAACCAGTTGAAGGAAAAGTTATTGCTGTAGGGAAAGGCAAAATACTTGATAATGGAGAGATTAGACCGCTGGACATAAAAGAGGGAGATCGTGTCCTTTTTGGGAAATATGCTGGGACAGAAGTCAAGATAACTGGAGAAGAATACTTAATAATGAGAGAAGACGACGTCGTTGGCATTATTGAAGAATAAAAGATCGTCATTAACGGAGGTTATGTAAACCATGTCAGCCAAAGAGATTAAATACAGTGAAAAGGCCAGAGAGGCCATGTTAAAAGGCGTAAATTCCTTGGCCAATGCAGTGAAGGTCACTCTTGGTCCTAAGGGACGCAATGTCATTGTTGAGAAGCCTTTTGGAGCCCCGGCCATCACAAAAGATGGCGTTACCGTGGCCAAAGAAATTGAGTTTGAGGACAAATTTGAGAATATGGGGGCCCAAATGGTAAGAGAAGTGGCCTCTAAAACCAGTGACGTTGCAGGTGATGGTACTACTACTGCGACCGTCCTTGCCCAGTCTATATATGCCGAGGGTTCCAAACTGGTAGCTGCTGGAATCAATCCCATGGCCCTTAAAAGGGGGGTTGATAAGTCAGTAAATGTCATTGTTGATGAACTCAGAAAACTGAGTAAAAACACCAAAGATCAGAAGGAAATAGCTCAGGTAGGTACTATATCTGCAAATAATGACTCAACTATTGGCAATATCATTGCCGAAGCCATGGACAAAGTCGGTAAGGAAGGGGTCATTACCGTTGAAGAGGCCAAGTCTATGGAGACCTCTTTAAAGGTTGTGGAAGGAATGCAATTTGACCGCGGCTACTCTTCCCCCTACTTTGTAACAGATCCGGAAAAGATGGAGTGTGTGCTAGAGGATCCCTATATCCTGATACATGAAAAAAAGATCAGTAATATGAAGGACCTCCTGCCAGTTCTTGAGCAAATTGCAAAGATGGGCAAGCCTCTTATGATTATTGCTGAAGACGTTGATGGTGAGGCCCTGGCTACTCTTGTAGTAAACAAAATCAGGGGCACACTCCAGGCCTGTGCAGTAAAGGCCCCAGGCTTTGGTGACAGACGCAAGGCCATGATGCAGGATATCGCTATATTGACTGGCGGTGAAATGGTAGCAGAAGACCTGGGCATCAAACTCGAGAATATATCTCTCAATGACCTTGGTACGGCAAAGAGGATATTGATCACTAAAGACAATACCACTATTGTTGATGGTGCTGGTTCCAAGAAAGAAATTGAGGGCCGGGTGAGGCAGATCCGTACCCAAATTGAGGAAACAACCTCTGACTATGACCGTGAAAAACTCCAAGAGCGCCTGGCCAAGCTTATAGGTGGGGTAGCAGTCATTAATGTAGGTGCTGCCACAGAGACCGAGATGAAAGAAAAGAAAGCCAGAGTGGAGGATGCCCTCAATGCCACCAGGGCTGCGGTAGAAGAAGGTATAGTCCCAGGTGGTGGTACTGCATACCTCCGTTGTCTGCCTGCATTGGATAATATAGAGATAGAGGATGAAGATGAAAGATATGGGATCAATATTATCCGCAGGGCCATTGAAGAGCCTCTGCGCCAGATCGCCTGTAATGCCGGTCATGAAGGATCTATTGTAGTTGAGCGGGTAAAATCTGAGAAAGGGAATATTGGCTTCAACGCCAATACCGGTGTATATGAAGATCTTATGGAGTCTGGAATCATCGACCCAACAAAGGTTTCCCGT
>JALTHV010000011.1 GCA_027004315.1 Deltaproteobacteria bacterium | reverse complement strand
TTCCCTGGCCGGGCACAGTCACAGCTCAGATGCCATGTCCCTGCCCCGGTACTGGCTGGAATCTGGAAGAAGGAGACTCATGCTGGGCATAGACCGCTCTCTTGACGGCCCGGCCAAGGGCATTGCCATGGCCCTGTTACTGGGTGAAAAGGCATGGCTGTCTCATGGGATCAGAGATGCCTTTGCCCGACTAGGTATTGGTCACCTGCTGGCCGTATCGGGGCTGCACATGGCCCTGGTTGCACTGTTGATAGGCGGGCTCATAAGGACCCTGCTCCTCAGATCAGAGTGGATTGCGCTCCGGGTCTCGGTCAAGAAGATCGCTACGTCCCTGGCCCTGATAGGGACCGTGGCCTATGCAGGCCTGGCCGGTTTCTCTCCCTCTGCGGTGAGGGCCATGGTGATGATATCTGCATTCGGTCTGGCATTTATGGTAGACAGACCGCAGACACCTATCAATTCCCTCGCCCTGGCGGCCTGGTCCCTGCTCATATTTAATCCCCTCTATCTCTTTGGTATATCCTTCCAGCTCTCTTTTACTGCAGTATTTTTTCTGATCATGTCTTCCTCTTATCTGATGCCGGCATCAGGGGAAAAACAGGATCGTAGGCAGGCCCTCTGGTCCAAGACAAGGGCATTTATCCTGGTGACGTTGATTGCAACCCTTGCCACGGCACCTATTGTTGCATGGTATTTCCATCGGGTATCCCTGTTAGGACTATTGAGCAACCTGTTGATGGTGCCGGTAACAAGCCTGGTCATCCTCCCCGGTCTGTTGCTTGGAGCGATCCTGCTGCCCATTTCACAGGGTATGGCATCTCTTGTGTGGCAGGGAGTGGGATGGCTCCTGGGCTATATGGTGAAGTTTATATGCCTTGTCTCAGGCTGGAGATGGGCGGCCATATGGATTTCAAGGCCTACTGCCCCTCAGCTCTGCCTTGCCTATCTCTTCCTGGGATCTCTCGCCCTGATAAAATATTCCAGGAAGTTCATGGGATTGGCAGTGCTGTCTCTCTTTTTCCTCCTGTCAGTCTCTCTATATAGAGGATATAGTCTCTCCCATCAGGGCTACCTGAAACTCCATGTCCTGGATGTAGGCCAGGGGACGTCACAGGTAATAGAACTCCCTGGAGGAAGGCTCATGGTGGTAGATAGCGGAGGTTCAAGGGGCTCTCATTTCAATTCAGGAGAGAGTATAGTGGCGCCCTTTATCAGGTACCTTGGATATAGAAAGATCGATACGCTTGTGTTATCTCAGGCCAACCGGGGTTATGTAGGGGGTCTCACTGCCCTCGTAAACCAGTTTCCTGTGGGAGAACTCTGGACCAGTACGGATAATTCGAGGAATCTGTCCTGGAGGCGGTTGCTCAATGCCTGTTCACTGCATGGAGTGAGGCACAGGCCGTGGCGAAATCGTGGGATTGAGTATATAGGTGACGTCAGGATAGAGGTATGGCCTCTAGGGGGCCATAGAGGGATCCAGAATCATAGAAGAGCCAGGTTGCTGGTACTGAGGCTGAGCTATGGGGGGCGCTCGATACTCCTTACAGGGAATATAGACAGGTCCAGGGAACAGCAGATGTTGAACAAGGGGATGATCGGTCCTGTAGATGTATTAGTTGTGCCAGATCACGGCAGCAATATCTCCAGTAGCACTGAATTTGTGAGACAGACCCGGCCTGAGATAGCAATTGTGCCTGTATGGTGGAGGGGCAGTCCTGGCCTTCCCAGTCTTAAGGTCCTGAGAAGATACAGGGATGT
>JALTHV010000010.1 GCA_027004315.1 Deltaproteobacteria bacterium | reverse complement strand
ACCAGGCCAATATGTCTGTCAACTGTGCTGAGCACAAACAGATTATCGTATCCCTCCAAGACAAAACGCAGAAAATAGACGGCCTTGGGATCTATGCGCAGTATGAATCTTTTTAGTCTATTCATAGGTCCCTTCTCATTTCGTAACCGTTTACATTCCCCCCCCGGCCAGCGGTAGCATTTTTCAGGGTTTCAGTGCGGATTAATAGGCAGAGTGTCCTGATCTTGTGCATCAAGCGATGCTCCTGAAACCCTGAAAAATGCTACCGCTGGCCGGGGACGTGGACAGTTACCTCATCTCTATCCCAGAATCATAACAGGAAAACAGGAAATTGACAGCCCCCCAATGCCTGATTAATCTCCAGGGCCATGGATTCTGTGATACTAGGACAGCCGTGGCATTTTGTCTCTCTGGATACCGCTGCATTAAATAAATTTATCAGGGAGTCAAGGCTTCCGTCTGTTATTGCCAGATTCCTGTATCGGCGTGGAATAAATACGCCAGATGCCGCTGACTGCCACCTGAACCCCATGCTGAAATTCCTCAGTGATCCCTGGAAGATGGTAGATATGGATAGGGCCGTTGACCGCCTGGTCAAGGCGGTAGTCCAGAGGGACCGGGTGGCCGTGTTTGGAGATTACGATGTCGACGGTGTCACATCTTCGGCCCTGGTCTACAGGTTTCTCAGGGGACTCGGACTCGAGGTGGTGGTCTATATCCCACATCGAGAAGAGGGCTATGGACTGAGTGCCAAGGGGATAGAGGACCTTGCATCCAGGGGCTGCAATCTCCTGATTACAGTTGATTGTGGTATCACAAATAATAAAGAGGTCGCCCTGGCAGAGAGACTTGGGATGGATGTCATTATTACTGACCACCATGAGCCTTCTAGTTCCCTTCCCAAGGCCCTGGCGGTGCTGGACCCCAAGCGTCTGGACTGCCCCTTTCCCTTTAAAGAACTTGCCGGTGTGGGAGTGGCCTTTAATCTCATGAGGGCCTTGAGATATCGCCTCTACAGGCTTGGACACTGGAATGGGGGCCGGATACCCAATCTCAAGGCATACCTGGATCTTGTGGCCATGGGGACTGTGGCAGACGTAGTCCCACTCCTGGGAGACAATCGTATACTGGTACGGACAGGACTCGAGGTACTAAATGGGAGCACCAGACCTGGGATCAGGGCCTTAAAGGCGGTATGCAGCCTGGATTCCGAAGTCACATCAAGGGATATTGCCTTCCGTATTGGTCCCCGGATAAATGCCGCGGGGCGGATGGCCCATGCAGACAAGGCCTTCAGGTTGCTCATCACAGAAAAGGAGGCAGATGCAAAGGCCTTGGCAGATGAGCTGAATCAGCTCAATCAGGAGCGTCAAGCAGAAGAGAGATTGATACTGAAGGAGGCCCTGGCCGAGATAGAGTCCTCTGGAAAGAGGCCTGCTTATGTCCTGGCGAGCCCTAAGTGGAAGAGGGGCATTATAGGCATAGTTGCCTCCAGGCTGGTGGAGCAGTTTTGTAGACCTGTGGTCCTCATGGCCATGGATGGGGATGAGGCCTATGGTTCAGGCCGCTGTCCCGAGGGACTCAATCTCCATGAATGTCTCTGTGCATGCTCTGATCACCTTACTGCCTTTGGGGGGCACAGGGCCGCTGCCGGAATGCGATTGTCTCTCAATTCAATAGAGGGATTCCGAAAGGCCTTCCAGCAGGTCGTGTCCTCTGCCATGGAACAGAATGATGCCTTCCCCAGGCTTGAAGTCGACGGTGCTGCCCGTATTGAGGAACTCCTTGATCCTGATTTTTGCCGACTATATAGACAACTGGAGCCCTTTGGTGCGGGCTATCCAGCCCCTCTGTTGGCAGTACAGGACTTTACGGTCTCCAGATCAAGGGTGGTGGGTAATGGCCACTTGAAACTTACGCTCAGGCCCCGGACCAGCTCACAGGATAGATATCCAGGGAGGGGGGTGGATCTTGTGGGATGGGGACAGGGAGACAAGCAGGGGCTTCCCTGGGAGAGGCTTGAACTTGCCTGCATGCCCTGTTTCAATGTGTGGCAAGGGCGGAGGCGTCTTGAACTCAGGCTGAAAGATATTCGCTACAAATAAAGCCGTAATATGCGACTCAATTCTCTGACTCTATCTGGATTCAAATCCTTTCCTGTACGTACACAGATCTCATTTACCAAGGGTATTGTCATAATAGTCGGACCCAATGGGTGTGGTAAGTCTAACATTATAGATGCCCTCAGGTGGGTATTGGGGGAACAGAGTCCCAGCATGCTCAGGGCCAGGAGCATGGATGACTGTCTCTATAGCGGAGATGGTGACAGGCAGATCGATATGGCCGAGGTCCGCCTGGTCATAGACACACAGGGTACGAGGCCCTTCCCTGAGCTTGGAGATACCCCTGAGATAGAAATCATACGCCGGATTCACAGGTCAGGGAATACAGAATATCGCATCAATGGCAAGGCCTGCAGGTTAAAGGATATCCGTTATATCTTTATGGATACCGGGGCTGGGACCAGGGCCTACTCCATCTGGGACCAGGCCCAGATAAGTGCCTTTGTGGATATGGGGCCAGAGGAGCGCCGGCACCTGATCGAGGAGGTGGCTGGCATTTCCAAATATAAGGCCAGGCGGGCTGAGGCCGAGCAACGGATGTCACAGACCAGGCAGAACCTCGAAAGACTGGGAGACGTCTTGGCCGAGCTGGAACGACACCGCAGGTCTCTCTCCAGGCAGGCAAAGAGGACCGAGCATTACCTGGAGCTGCGCAGAGAGCAGGATCAATTGGATCAGGCCCTCCTTTCCCATATGTGGTCCACAGAGATGGACAGACGTACTGCCCTGGAGAGAGAAAAAGAAGGGCTGTCTGTTGCCCTCTCCGGGATACAGGCAGGACTTTCTAAGGAGGTCTCCAACAAAGAGGGTCTGGGACTAAAGGTCCTGGAGGCAGAGGAGGAACTGGCCGGGATACGCCGCGGCCTGACCGGTGCAGAGGAATGCCTTCAGGGCCTCAGGGAAGAGGCCGCAGGGCAGGAAAAGTTATTAATAAAGGATGAAGACAGGCTGCGTTCCAGTGAAAAGGCCCTGTCAGAGATTGAGGAGAGGCAGGTACAGACAGGGCTTGGGGATAAGGGTATCAGGGAAAAGATAGATAGCCTCAAAAAAGAGGAGACTCTGTGCCTGGCCAATGTATCCAGCGGGATAAAGGGGGTAGAGGAATCCGAGAGGATCACAGACCAACTGAAGGAGTCACTTGAGGCCGTAAAGGTCCAGTTTGTAGATGCAATGGCCAGGTACACAAGGCTGGACAGCAGACGCAATAGCCTGAGAGACCGGAGGGACAGACTCGGACAGCGTTTAGACCGGGGAGAAGACGATCTGCAGGCCATATCAGGAGAGATAAAGGGGCTGGAAGACGAACTGGCAGGTCTGGGGATAAGGGCTGAGGAGTGCCAGGCCCGGTTGGACCACCTTTCCCAGGATGAGGCGAGGTACGATGCCATTGCCTCTGCCCAGAGGGGTCGCCTCTCAGAGATTACCCAAAAGAGGCATGAGATCAATTCAGGGCTTATGGACTGCAGTGCCAGGCTCAAGGCCCTGAAGGCCATAGAGGCATCTGGGGAGGGACTCAGCAAGGGCACTAATACCCTGCTTGGTTCAGATATCCCTACTCTGGGAGTCCTTGCTGATTTTTTGGAGGTGGAGCCGGGTTGGGAGCATGTGATAGAGATAGCGCTTGGATACGGGGTCCAGGCCGTGGTGATGCCGGATATGGAGACATGCGACAGGGCAGTTGCTCTCCTCAAAGACCGAGCAGGAAGCAGGGTAAGCCTGATAATACCCAGGACTGACTATAGGCCAGAGAAAAAGAGGGAAGGCACCCTCCTTGAAGTCGTAAAGGCCAGGTCCCCGGTCGGGATAGTGGCAGCCGATATCCTGACTCGTTGGAAGGTGGTATCTGATTTGAGAGCAGCCCTTGAGGCACGCAGTGGCCAGGATCAAGACCTCTTCTATATCACCAGGGATGGCGAGGTCCTCACTCCATGGGGTGAGCTGGCCTTTGGAGGCCAGGGGAAGGCCTCTTCAGGGATCCTTGCCAGAAAGGCTGAGATCTCCAGGCTGAGCATCCGTAAAAATGAGCTCGATAGGTCTTACAGCCAGGTCTGTAGTGAAGAAGAGGAGATAAAGAAGGTCCTCTTGGAGGCAGAGATCAGGCTCAAAGGACTCAATAAAGAAAAGAGGCAGGTCCTGGAGGCCCTGGCCGGTCATAACAGGGAAAGAGACAGGCTCCTTCTGAAGATCGAGTCCAAAAAAGAGAGATCGCAGCGTATAGGTTTTGAGCTTGAACAGGCCAGAGAAGAGGTGTGTGGACTGGAGACATCTCTTAAGGAACTGGATGGGCTGATCCAGGTCGCCAATGCGGCCAGGACTGAGGCCGAGGGGCATATAAAGGGCCGTGAGGATGCCTTGAGACAGCAGGCGCAGGTACTCTCACGCAGGAGAGAGGCCCTTGAGGGCCATAGGATAGAGCTGGCCCGCATCCAGACTCAGCTTCAGGAAAGAGAACAGGAGCTCCAGAGGCTTGCGGACCGAAGGGCCCGGTTGATACAGGAACGGGATGCCCTGCTGGAAGAGAGACAGGGCCTCGAAGGCCGTCTTGGGGAGAGGACCAGGTCCCTCAGAGATGTACGTCTAAAGATAGAGGCACAGGAGAAGGTGATCTCCAATACAAAGAGACGCCTGGAAGATGCCGAAGAGGAATATGATCGAATTCGGCAGGCAGTTGCCGCTGTAGATGTCAGGATCAGGGACCTTGAGGGCCAGGTCAGGGACCTTGAGGGCCAGGTCCACAAAAATGAGCTGGCCCTTTCCGAGGTGGAACAGGCCCTCCTGTATCTAAAGAAGACGGCCCAGGAACGTCATCAAAAGGATATAGAAGAGTGGTGTGACAGGTGGCGTCTCAGTCCCTTCTCACCTGATGCGGCCCGGGAACGGATTAAGGAAATAGCCCATGCAATAGACCAGCTCGGGCCTGTAAATCTAGGCGCTGTCGAGGAATACAGGGAACTCGAAGAACGACGGAACCTTCTCAATTCCCAGAAAGAAGACCTCTTAAACTCCATCAAGGACCTTGAACAGGCCATTAAACGGATTAACCATATATGCAGGACCCGTTTTAAAGAGGCCCTAGATTCAGTAAACAAAAGCCTTTCCGATGTCTTCCCCATGCTCTTTGAAGGGGGAAGTGCCGAGCTGAGCCTGACCCAGGGCGGCGATATGCTGGATGCAGGCCTGGACTACCTGATAAGGCTCCCAGGAAAGAGAATTCAGCACCTGAATCTCCTGTCAGGGGGAGAAAAGACGATGGCTGCAATGGCGCTGGTCTTTGCCATTTATTTCATAAAACCCAGTCCCTTCTGCCTGCTGGATGAGGTGGATGCCGCACTTGATGGGGCCAATATCGTACGATTTAAGCGGCTCATAAAGAAGATCTCGGAGCAGTCTCAGGTAGTGCTTATAAC
>JALTHV010000009.1 GCA_027004315.1 Deltaproteobacteria bacterium | reverse complement strand
ATGTTTATTTAAAAGGGGATCTCTTACTCTGAAATCTATGATCTCACTATGTAAATCTCCTCCATGCCTATTTGCCCGTCCACCTATCTGAATAAGACTGGTTACCGAACAACTTTCACGAAAGGCTATTTTAAAGGAAAAGTCAACACCTGCCTCCACACAGCTGGTAGCTACTAACGTCCACTCTGTTAATGTTTTATTTAAAAGTTTATGTTTGGCAAGCTCAATAATTTTCCCTCGATCCTTAGGAGTAAGAGCAGTTGATAAGTGAAGAACATTACAACCATTTTTTTTCATTTCATGGGCGATTACCGCGGCGGACTGGACCGTATTCAAAATAACAAGACGCGGGCCAGGCTTTGTTAATACAAACTTAATCAATTCCTCCCGCTTTAATGGCGGCTTACGAGTAGGGAAAACAACCCTTTTCTTTTCAAATTCCTGTATTTTTTCTTGCAGACTAGACGGTAGAAGACTCTGCACAGAATGCTTTGATTTAGAAAAAGATTGATATTCCCAGAACTTAACTAAGGATCCAGAGGCAAAAACGAATTGGCAGCTCCAGTGGTCAGCCAGCTCTTGCAACCACCGCCATTGTTGAGGCCACAGGTGTAAAGGCATCACTGCATGGGCTTCATCGATGAATACAGCGGAACCCGGCAATTCATGTAGTTTACGAAGGCGTGATGTTTTACAACTGGACAGAGTTTCAAAAAATTGTACGCCAGATGTTACAATGATTGGTGCTTTCCACAATGTTGCAAATTGCCGGCTGTTGAGATCGGAAAAATCTGCCTGATGGTAGTGTGCTGCGACAATCTTCTCTGGATCCTCACCGTCAAGCACCAAGGCCTTTCGATAAACATCAACCGATTGCTCAATAATATTGGTATAGGGAAGAACTACAAATATATGACGAAGGTTTTTGGCAGCAGCAACTGATAACAGATGTGCCATGACCGCTGTAGTCTTTCCCGTCCCAACAGGAGCATCACAATATTTGAGGGGATGTTCGATGGGTGCATCCCGGCAAGCTTGATACATTTCATTCCTGAGCTCGTTTCGTAAATCTCGTTGGCCCTTTGCCCCCAAGTTCCTTACATAACGATCCAATGACTTCAAACGTTCTGTCCATTTTGGGGCAGTGTTTTTCCCCGCACATTCTCCACCATAGTGGCGGGCAGTATCATGGTGATCAGCATCTACCAGGCAAGACAGGGCAAGCCTTAGAGAAAATCCCCTGAGCACCAATGAATTTTTCGGTAATTTTGGTATAGGCAGTTCATCGGCATGTTTAGCAATATATTCTGATAGCTTTCCGTCAACATCATAAGCGATTTCTTCATCCCGGAAGGCCAGCTTTCCATCCTCTTTCTTTTGTTCGGTAGATAATGAAAAAAGTCCGCTATGGTGACAATAGACTAGCAGAGAGCTATTCAGCCCCCCTTTTTTCCATAGCCAGGCTGTTCCTGCATCAACATGGTTTAAAGGCAGTTTTTCTCTACCGTTAGCCTTACCCAATACCTTCTGGTTTCTATCATCGACTTTTCCAAGATCATGTAATAATGCTCCTGGTCCAATTGCATCTCGTAATGCGGCCTTTTGCTTTTCAGGTCCAGAAAAGAAATTCAAGGCCTCCTGCATATTTTTTTGGGCAAGTTGGTAAACAGAAAGAACGTGCTCTTTGTATGACTGGGCCGGAATATCTTTCTGGGCGCTATGGGCAAGAAGTCGCCTCATTAAGTTCCCTGTACGAGGTCAATGAACTTTTCTGTCTTCTGTTTTAAGCTTTCAGGCAAATCACAAGGTGCTGAATAATCTTCCCAGCAAGTAGATGGTTTGTCTGGATTTTCCTTTTTTCCCGGCGTCAAGGCTTCGATAAATGCCTGATCCGAAAAGGAACCCAATGCCGACTTGTGTTCTGCATACCATGCATGTCTGATTTCAACTTGAGGGCGTATATATGACGCTGTATGACTGTAGGCATATGGAATCAGCTTTAACATCAATTCAATGTCCTTTTTGGTACAACCAGACTTTTGGGCTGCCGAAGGATTTATAAAAAACGGCATGCAGTAAACACCGTGCTGAACAACACGATAAGCAAGGGGCGCCATGCCTCTGTCTTTCCCTTCCTGCACACCTGCTTTATTAGTATTCGTCATCCGTTCAATTTGGATGGGTGCCACCGACAAACCCATAGCAAATTGGACTGCACCTGTCTTGATTGGCAAGGTCCCGCCAGATTCCAAAAAGGTGTTTCCAAAGATACGGCCATCCCAATACCGTTTTATAAATTCCTCCTCTGTAAGTTTATTTATTTCACTCCGGTTTCGTCCACGGCTTTCCAAGATATCGAATTCCTCTAGATTCAACCCAAGCTCCTTGGCCAGCTCGATCCAGACAGGACCTTCTTTATTTTCAACCAAATCCCGCAACTTACGTTTAAAGGATACCGGAGAAATTTCACCCCGCCCATCAAGGCGCTGACGGGGATCACTTTCTCGATCCGGATCACCGTTAGGATTGGAATTGATCACCTCTAAGACCAATAAGCCAACTGCACGTCTTTCAATAGCATTCATAAAAATTCCCTCCAATTTGTTAATTATTTCTGCTTTGTATCTGTATGAGCCAAATAGCCGAGCAGTATCTGGGCCTTTAAGGCATCATTTGTCGAATCCGGTATGGTCATTCCAGATAATTGCTCAGAAATTTTGCCCATTTCGTTTTTGGCCCAATGGGCAAGCTTAAACTCTTCGCCTGTCTGCCGGTCTATCCATGCCTTATAAACTGGTATTCTCTCGCTCAAACGTGCCAATCCTTTGACAGGGCTATCCAAAACTGTCCTTAATATGGTATTGCCCAATAGCTGGTTCGGGATATCGCCATTCCGTACCATTTTGCAATACTCTTTATGCAAACAATCGGTCAATGACAATAACCTACCGATGTTATATCCCACTTCTTTCATATACACCTCCTTCATGATCCCGAGTTTATATAGAACGATCCCTAGGAAAGAAACCGCCATTAATGCTGAAGTCTTGGCAAAAACACTATATTTATCCAATTCTCCTATCTGCTGTGCCCTGCCAATACCTGCAAGCAATGGGATCAAGCGCTGTAAAAGTAATTGTAATATCAGTCTCACTGCCACTTTGGTTCTCGCGCCGCGGTCTAAAAATAAGTCATAGCTTGTTACAAGTGAACAGCTTTCCAATTTATGCGATTCCATGCCATCCCTAATCCATTGATATTGCAAAAGCCTAGTTAAATCTGCTGGATAGGGAACAGGCGGAAAATGCTCAATTGCTTTCATGCCCTTCTTTTTTGATAAAAATAGTGAGAAAGCAGGGTGGTTGGATGAGGCCTGCTTCCATGTCTCAACAGCCTGTACTAATTGTGAAAAAAGGCAAAATTCATTTAAGACTACCTGGGATTGGCCTTTGCTAATGCGCCTGATAATAAAAAAATGTAGCTTGGCAGAAGTTTTACTGATTTTATGTTTTCTTATAGCATCGCACACTATGGAACTGACCGTCTCAAAAGATTGTTCCTGCGTGGAATCGCCACCTATAATTAATGCTAAATTTGGATTCATATTTTCAATATCTGGAAGGTCTTCTGCAAAGGCTATCAGTAAGTCTTTCTTTTCTTGTTTCTTATTCCCCCTTACTTCCCATTTACCGCTGACAACAGGCATCCAGGTTTTATAAATGCGCTCTGGATCAGTAATGAACCGAATAGTATTATCAAGTTGAGATGACACTTCCTCGGAAGCTGCAAATATCTCAGCCCCAATTTTGCCATATCTTTTGTGGCATGGTGCATCCTTATTCATAGCCATCAAAAAGGTGTTGCCGATTACCGGAAGTTTGGGACTGGGATATTTCTTTACTGCCCCATTAGTCATTTTTCCAGAAAGAGGGCACTTATATTTTTTTTCATGTGCAGTTTTTGACGTATGCAATGCTGTGCTCAAAGCCAGGGCCTCATTCTTATCTGCAACAACCACATACTTATTGGAACTATTGAAAATTACTGTGATTTGCGGCTGGCTTTTTGCTTTAGGCCTTCCGGCAATGAGGTCTTGGGCAAGTTTGAAGCAGTCCAACCTGCCGTTTGATAAGTCATTAAGTAATTTTTGAACAATTTGCAAAAGAAAATCGTTTACTACATCTTCAGAGAATTCTTCCCAGGATGAAAAGCATAAAATCAGTTCTCGCAATCGTTCATTTTCTCTTCCAAGATTAGGAAGGACGAATTCTTGTGGAAATTTGAAAAGCCGCTGCCATTTATCTTTTTCCCAACTCTTGATTTTTTCTGGGTTTTTTCGGCACTTAATTTCTGGGTAGGTTCCTACTATGGTATTAGCCAAATCAAGCCATTGGTCCCATTGTTTTGCCTTTCCAAATTCGACAAATTCTATCAAAAGTCCCCGATTTTCAATTTTTGTCCATAGTGGATCAAGATTGATTTTTGGAAATGTTTGCTTATTACTTTCTCGGATATTCCAGAAAGACGACACTTGCTCTGGGCTACAATACTCAACGCCTTCAACGCCACCATCACGACTCACATTCACTAATAGTGCCTCGCCACTTTTTATACCCTCAATCCAGGGATGCATTTGAGGGATTGAGATATGGTTTTGGTCAAGTGAACGCTTTAAAGTGTATAATTCATTGATCATATCGCAGAACTCCATTTACAATTCTTACGTTTTGAACGTACCTTGGTAAAGGATTTCCATTAATATCCACGTCAAAAGGTGATACCAACATGGATGGGATGACCTCGTTAATAGAGGTCTCAACCTTAGATTCCTTGCGAAACGGTCCAATATAAGATGGCACAAATTCTTTCCAACCAAGACAAGGGGTATGCCAATACTGTCCTTTTGATAAACGGCGGAAAAATATTTCCTGTAAAGCATGCCGAGAGTTCACGCCATCTGGCTCCTTGCCGCATAGCAATATCTCGCCATAAATTCGATAACATACATTTGTCAAAATCATGGCCATGTGCTGATAACTTGCTTTTTGGGCTAATTGGTTAGCCTTACGTAATGGACCTCCATAGTTTGTTGCATATTTTTCATATTGGATAGGCCTGCATATTTCCACTTTTGTAGGTTTTACATAGGCAGATTTAACACGTGCTATACTCTCGAACATTCCTTTGGCCGCTGAAAATGTAGGGGCAGGATACGATACAAATGATGCTCCTGTATCTGGCCGGGAGAACATTGCATTTGGCCCTTCAATTTCAAAATAGACCTCGTATTTTTTCATACTCTCCTCCTAAGGAGATGATTTTCCTAAGTTCTTCAGCGCCGCCAGCAAGCCGCCCCGGTTTGACATCACAGTCAGGGCCTGCCGGGCGTCTTTTTTTATGATCTCCAATCGCTATTTTTTTATTATACCACCTCACCCCGGTCATCTAATGTCAGGGGTTCTGTTTTTTATTACTGTATATTGAGGCAAGCCGCTTCGCCTCCTCCCTGATCTGGTTTCGCAATTCCTCAGGGGCCAACAC
>JALTHV010000008.1 GCA_027004315.1 Deltaproteobacteria bacterium | reverse complement strand
GCTCAGGAAGTTGAGATTCTATGTCTACTCTTTAATCCTCTGCAGGATTGTTTAATATACTCTACAAGGCATCCTACATAATTTATTGAATCATGTTATAGTATATCAGATAAAATCATTAAGAATCAGGAGTCTGCAAAAATGCAGGAAGAGATAACATCACTTTCCGGAATGGATAAGTCGTGCGATATTGCCGAAGAGCTCAAGAAATCCTATCTCGATTATGCCATGAGCGTGATAATCGGGAGGGCCCTGCCTGATGTCAGGGATGGGCTCAAACCAGTGCATAGACGCATCCTCTATGCCATGCAGGATCTCAGAAACGACTACAATAAACCCTATAAAAAGTCAGCCCGTATCGTGGGCGATGTCATAGGTAAATATCACCCCCATGGGGACACTGCGGTCTATGATACCATAGTCCGGATGGCCCAGGACTTTGTCATGGGCTATCCTCTCATAGATGGCCAGGGAAACTTTGGCTCAATCGATGGAGATTCCCCCGCGGCCATGCGTTATACCGAAATCCGCCTGACAAAACTGGCCCATGAACTTATGGCGGATATCGATAAAGAGACCGTAGATTTTGTCCCTAACTATGATAACTCCCTCCAAGAGCCCTCAGTGCTCCCATCCAAGGTACCCAATCTGTTAATTAATGGTTCATCCGGGATAGCCGTTGGAATGGCCACTAATATCCCTCCCCATAACCTCGGAGAGGTAGTAGATGGACTGATTGCCCTCATAGAGAATCCAAATATAACAGTGGCAGACCTCACAAAATACATTCCAGGGCCCGATTTCCCAACAGCAGGCTTTATATGTGGGAGGAAGGGTATCAATTCGGCCTATGAGACTGGACGCGGCATTATCAAGATGCGGGCCAGGGCTATGATAGAACAACAGGCCAAGGGCAAACGAGAACATATAGTAGTTACAGAGATACCCTATCAGGTAAACAAGGCAAAGCTCGTAGAAAAAATCGCCGAACTGGTACGTGATAAAAAAATCGAAGGGATCCATGCCGTCCGGGATGAATCGGACCGGGAAGGAATGAGGATCGTAATAGAGCTAAAAAAAGATGGAATTGCCCAGGTGGTCCTCAATTATCTTTATAAACACACGACCATGGAGAGTTCTTTTGGAGTAATTTTCCTTGCCATAGTCAATGGAAAACCTGAACTCCTTAATCTCAAAGAGATTATGGCCCATTTCCTCCAGCATAGAAAGATCGTAATCAACAGACGCACCATATATAAACTCAAGAAGGCAGAAGCACGAGCACATATACTCAAGGGGCTCAAGATTGCGCTGGATAACCTGGACAAGGTGGTGGCCCTGATTCGAGGTTCGAGTACGCCAGCAGAGGCCAAATCAGGCCTCATTGAGCATTTTGGGCTCAGTCCTATCCAGGCCCAGGCAATCCTCGACATGAAACTCCAGCACCTGACCGGGCTTGAACGCGAAAAGATCCTGAAAGAGCTCGAGCAGGTCCTTAATGATATAGAGAGATATCAAAGAATCCTGACAAGTGAGGCCCTAGTCCTCCAGATCATAGTAGAGGAACTCAAGGCCATCAAGGAGGAGTATGCCATCCCCAGACGCTCGGAGATCATAGGAGATCCAAAAGAAATCAGGATCGAAGACCTTATAGTGGAAGAAGAGATGGTGGTAACTCTATCACACCGTGGCTACATCAAACGTAACCCACTGAGCCTGTATCACAGCCAGAGACGGGGCGGAAAGGGCGTCACCGGGCTATCCAAAAAACAGGAAGATTTTGTTGCTGACCTGTTTGTGGCCTCTACCCACGACTACTTCCTCTGCTTCAGCAATCTGGGGAGACTCTATTGGCTAAAGGTCCATGAAATCCCCCAGGCATCCAGGATGAGCTGTGGCAAGGCCCTGGTAAATCTCTTGCCTCTTAACAAGAAGGCCAATGAGCATATTGCTGCTGTAGTACCGGTGCGTACCTTTGAGCCAGATCGCTTCGTGGTCATGGCAACAAGGGATGGAGTAGTCAAGAAGACCTCGCTCGAGGCATTTTCAAGGCCCAGACCGGCGGGTATCATTGCCGCCACGATACACGAAGGTGATGAACTCATAGCGGCTGCCATAACAGATGGACAGGCCGATATCTTCCTTGGTACAAAGCACGGTCACAGTATCCGTTTTCCAGAAAATAATGTGAGGCCCTCGGGCCGTACCAGTGCAGGTGTAAGGGGCATCAGGCTCACTGAAGGAGATCACGTAGTCGCCATGGTAGTAATTACTGACGTCCAAAGCACCCTGTTTACTGTCACTGAAAATGGCTATGGCAAACGTACACCTGTAAGCGACTACCGCGTGCAGTCCAGGGGGGGAAAGGGGATAATCAATATCAAGATCACCGAAAAGGTGGGCCCTGTAGTAGGAGTGATCCTTGTAGGTGATCATGACGAGGTGATGCTGATAGGTGCCAGTGGGAATATCATACGCATAGGCCTTCAGGATGTACGCATAATTGGCCGTTCCACCCAGGGGGTGCGTCTGATAAAGATCCAGGAAGGAGACTACCTGGCAGCAGTGGCAAAGTTGGCTGAACGGGATGAGGAATGAGACGAATAGGTGTGCTGGGTGCTGGAAGTTGGGGCACAGCCCTTGCCATACTCCTGGCCAGCAAAGGGATTGATACAGTACTCTGGGCCAGGAGCCGGCAATTAGCAAGGCAAATGCGTGATGGCCGGGAAAACGTGCCATATCTTCCAGGGGTTGAGTTACCTGCCGAGTTGAAAATTACCTCGGATATCTCAAAGGCCGTTCTGAATAGAGAGGTCATCCTCTTTGTAGTGCCATCACATGGCCTCAGGGAGGTGGCCATACAGGTCTCAAGGCAATTGAATAATCCTGAACAATTGCCTGACCTCCCTCATGCCGTTGTCTCTGCTACCAAGGGAATAGAAAAGAGGACACTGCTTACCATGGCAGAGGTCCTGGAGGAAGTACTTCCCTCGAGATTGAGGGGTAGGATAGCCGCCCTTTCGGGTCCCAGTTTTGCTAAAGAAGTGGCATCCTTAGTCCCCACTGCCGTCACAATAGCCAGCGCAGACCACAGACTGTGCCTGGATCTCCAGAGTCTCTTTGCCACCGGGACCTTCAGGGTATATACCAGCTTAGACCTCGTAGGTGTCCAACTGGGCGGTGCATTAAAGAACGTTATAGCCATTGCCTCTGGCATATCAGATGGCATGGGGTTCGGCACCAATTCAAGGGCGGCCCTTATTACCAGGGGCCTTGCAGAGATGTCCCGTCTGGGGGTGAGGCTAGGTGCAAATCCACTTACCTTTGCAGGCCTGGCAGGTCTCGGAGACCTGGTACTCACCTGTACAGGAAACCTAAGCCGAAACCGCAGGGTAGGCCTGAAACTGGGTCAGGGGCACTCTATTAAGAGCATACTCCAAGGAATGAGCATGGTGGCAGAGGGGATAAATACCTCCAGTTCTGCCTATGCCATGGCTGAGAGATATAAGGTCGATATGCCCATAACGAATCAGGTCTTCAGGGTACTGTATGAAGGCCATGACCCCAAAGATGCCGTCAAGGAACTGCTTATGCGGCCACCACGTCAGGAACTCGGGGATCTCCTTGCCTGAAATCCCTGGAATGGGCTATGAGTGCGGAGAAACGTACATACCGTTCCCTTGTAGCCAGAAAGGGGCTGTTTGGCTTTCAGACCCGTGTCCAGGAAACTGATCTCCATGTACAGGCCGAGCGTGACCTGAAGGAAGAGGTTTCAGGCTGGGTCATAGAGGCCAGAGTTGCTATTGAGGATTACATTCGAAGTCATCCAGACTTCCTGGTAAGTTATTCTCCTCTACCCGATGACCCATTTGCCCCACCCATAGTCCAGGATATGTTAAAGGCCTCATCTATCGCTGGTGTAGGCCCAATGGCAGCAGTGGCCGGGGCAATTGCCCGGCATGTAGGCCAGAGGTGCATGGATATTACCTCAGGTGAGGTCATAGTAGAAAATGGAGGAGATATATTCCTCTGGATCCTTGAGCCAATCACTGCGGCTATTTGGGCAGGCACTTCACCCCTTAGCGGGCAAATTGGCATTATCCTGGCCGCTGGACCAAGGCCTTTTGGAATATGCACCTCATCTGGTAGAGTAGGTCATTCGAGGAGCCTAGGGAAGGCAGATGCAGTAACCATAGTCTCTCAATCTGTATCTTTGGCAGACGCAGCCGCAACGGCCGTAGGGAACATAGTAAAGACAGAGAGAGACATAAATTCAGGGCTCGAACTCGCAAAAAAGATCCCAGGGATCTTGGGAGGGGTAATTATAAAGGGATCAAGGCTTGGGGCCTGGGGGCAGATCGAGCTGGTAGCTTTGGCCAAGACCTAAATGGTAACCTGTTGCTCAGATTGATGGTAACCGTTCATATCCCCTCCTGTTGCAACCGTCCACGTCCCCGGCCAGCGCTAGCCTTTTTCAGGGTTTCAGGAGCATCGCTTGATGCACAAGATCAGGGCACTCTGCCTATTAATCCGCACTGAAACCCTGAAAAAGGCCACCGCTGGCCGGGGGGTGTGAACGGTTACGATTGATCTGCTGATCAGGCACTAAAAATTAGTCGAGGTAAAATTATGCCCTTACACTTTAATTGGCTCGATATCCTTCTAGGTGGAATATTCGTTTTTATTGTTGTCCATAGCCTCTGGATGGGGTTTAGCAGGTCAGTTTCTACCCTTCTTGGAGTAATATTGGGGTTTTGGGCAGCTATCAACTGGTTTCCATCTCTATCAGTCAGGCTTGCACCATGGATACAAAACGAACTGTGGTGTTCAATTATCGCCTTTATCCTCCTGTTTCTCTTGGTGTATCTCGCCTTTCTGATCGCTGGAATCCTGGTCCAGGGGCTCTTCAGGGTCCTTAAGCTGAGTTGGGTTGATAGACTCCTGGGCGCTCTCGTAGGGCTTGTCAAGGGCCTGGTCGTGGCAGGCGCCATTGTGTTCTTATTGACTGTCTTTTTGCCACAGGACAGCCCTCTCCTAAGGAAATCAGCCCTCTATCCAGAATTGAGCCGAGTAGCCCAGGTAATGGGATTAATGGTGCCTATGCAGCTTAAGGGTCGCTTTATGTGGAAGTGGAGAAGGCTTCATATAGACCCTGGCAGGACACACCATGGCACCTCTATCTAAACTTCCATACTAAGTGGTGCTTTGCACCCCTGAACATGAAAGTTGGCTGAAAGCTGAAAGCTCAAAGCTGAAAGGCAGAAGCTCAAAGGCAGAAGACAAGAAATCATATCTTTAATCTCAAGTTTCGGAGTTGATATATCACCCTGTAATTAAAGACTTTTTTATGCAACACACGGATTAGCTTTATGTTGCTATATTAAACGTATAATATATTAATAAACTATTACCAATCATTATATATTCTTATTTAATACTGCAACAAAAGATAGAATTTAGCAAACATGGCTATTTTTACTTAATTTTCAAGAGGTTAATCCAAGTCCGAAACTTGAGTTTAATCTTTAATCTTTTACTTTGAGCTTT
>JALTHV010000007.1 GCA_027004315.1 Deltaproteobacteria bacterium | reverse complement strand
GCAGGGGCCTGCTCCACAGCCCTGCCATCTCTCACCAGTGCAAGGACCTCAGAATCACTGAATAGGGTCTCATAGCCCACGAATTCTTTACCCATGCCTGCATCCAGGAACCTCTTGTATATCTCTGGCAGTTTCTCTGTTACTGTGTCTCTGTGGGTCTTTTTTGACTGCATCCTCTGCCTTGCCCTTGCCTCTTCATAACCTGCCTGATCGACCTGCATGCCCTGTTCTCTGGCCACATCCAGGAGTATGTCCACAGGCAGGCCATAGGTGTCATAGAGCCTGAATGCAAAATCTCCAGGGATCTCTGCCTCTCCCCTATCTCTGAGCCTGGTGATTTCATCGTCGAGGATACGGAGCCCGGATTCCAGGGTCTCGCCAAAGCGGGACTCCTCATGGTATATGACCTTGCCAAGGAAGCCGGATGCCTTTTTCAGTTCTGGATAGATTCCCCCCATCTCCCTGATAAGGACCTCTGCCACTGAGCTGATAAATGGGTCCTTGAGCCCCAGGACCCTTCCATACCGGGCCGCCCTGCGGATAATACGCCTCAAGACATATCCCCTTCCCTCATTTGAAGGGGTAACCCCATCTGCAATGAGAAAGGCACTGGCCCTTGCATGGTCTGCTATGACCCTCATGGCCACATCTGAGAGATGGTCCTGGCCATACCTATAGCCTGACAGCCTCTGTATATGCGACAGGAGACCTGCAAAGAGGTCGCTGTCATAATTACTCTGTCTCCCCTGACATGTTGCAGCCAGACGCTCAAGGCCCAGCCCGGTATCAATACAGGGCCTGGGAAGTGGAGTCAGCTTGCCGGATCTGTCCCGGAAAAACTGCATAAACACCAGGTTCCAGAGCTCCAGGAAGCGGTCACAGTCACAGGCCACACTACACCCTGGCCTGCCACAGCCCACTCCAGGTCCCTGGTCTATAAATATCTCTGAACAGGGTCCACAGGGACCTGTGTCCCCCATGGCCCAAAAGTTGTCTTTTTCTCCAAGTCCTACCACACGATCTGGAGAGATCCCGGTCACTCTTGGCCACAGTCCTGCTGCCTCATCATCGTCTCTGAATGTCGTTACCCACAGCTTTTCTACAGGCAGCCCTATTTCTCTTGTAAGAAATTCCCAGGCAAGGGATATGGCCTCTTCCTTGAAGTAGTCACCAAAGGAGAAATTCCCAAGCATCTCAAAAAAGGTATGGTGACGGGCAGTATACCCGACATTTTCGAGATCATTGTGCTTTCCTCCGGCCCTCATGCACTTCTGGCAGGAGGCCGCGCGCACATAAGACCTGATTTCTTCTCCAAGAAAGACCTTCTTGAACTGGACCATGCCGGCATTGGTGAATAGGAGCGATGGATCTCCTGCAGGGATTAATGGGGAGCTTGGGACTATTACATGGCCCCTTCTTGAAAAAAAATCCAAAAAGAGGTCTCGAATCTGGACGGCTGATAACTCTTTCATAGGCCTAGTCAGGTTCCTCTACCTTTTCTTTGCCCTCCTGTCTGACCTCGGCCGGGTTGAGGTTATATGCCTCTCTTACCTGACCTTCTATCCGGTCGGCAATATCAGCATGGGCCTTCAGAAAGGTCCGCACATTTTCACGGCCCTGTCCCAGCCTTTCTCCTTCATATGAGTACCATGCCCCGCTCTTTTCAATAATGTCCACTGCTGCTGCCAGATCGATCAAGGAGCTCTCTCTCGAGATCCCTTCTCCATAGAATATGTCAAACTCTGCCGTCTTAAACGGAGGGGCGACCTTATTTTTGACTATCTTTACCCTGGTCCGGTTCCCTATAACGTCTGCCCCCTCCTTGAGAGAGGCTATCCTCCTTATATCCATTCGCAGGGTAGCATAGAATTTAAGGGCATTTCCACCGGTTGTGGTCTCAGGGTTGCCAAACATCACCCCTATTTTCATGCGGATTTGGTTGATAAAGACCAGCGCTGTCTTGGTACGATTGATATTGCCTGTGAGTTTCCTTAGGGCCTGAGACATCAGCCTGGCCTGGAGTCCCATGTGTTGGTCCCCCATTTCCCCCTCTATCTCTGCCTTTGGGACCAGGGCAGCCACAGAGTCCACTACTATAATATCTACTGCCCCGCTACGCACCAAGGCATCAACGATCTCAAGGGCCTGCTCACCGTAATCCGGCTGAGAGATCAAGAGTTCGTCAGTATTCACACCAAGATGGCTGGCATAGACTGGATCCATGGCGTGTTCCGCATCTACAAAGGCAGCTATACCATCCTGTTTCTGGGCCTCTGCGATCATATGCAGTGCTAGGGTAGTCTTTCCTGAAGACTCCGGGCCATATATTTCTACTATTCTACCTCGCGGTATACCTCCAATACCAGTAGCTATGTCAACGGCAATAGAACCTGTTGGGATTACAGAGACATCTTCTACCCCGCCTTGGTCTCCAAGCCTCATCACAGCACCTTTTCCAAACTGCTTCTGTATCTGGGAAATGGCTATATCAACAGCTCTTTCCTTGTCTTTAAGGGTTGGCCCTGCCATTCTATCCTCCTATTGAATCCACAGATTCCGCAGATTACACTGATTATTCATTACAATTATTCTATAATATTTTATCTCTAGTAGAAGATACTCTATCCTTAACATCGCTTCAATGTAACCGTCCACGTCCCCGGCCGGGGGTAGCCTTTTGAAGGGTTTCAGTGCGGATTAATAGGCAAGTGCCCTAATCTTGTGCATCAGGCGATGCTCCTGAAACCCTTCAAAAGGCTACTGTTGGCCGGGGGGAGGGGGATGTGAACGGTTTGCTTCAATTCCCTTCAAGGCCATATATCCGCCGTCTCATCCACCACAGGAGCACCAGCCCAGGCAGGGCCGTCAGGGTAGTGATGAAGAAAAATTCCGGCCATCCCACCCACTTGACCAGGAATCCCGATGGGGGTCCCATAAAGACCCTCCCCAGCGAGGCAAGTGCAGATAGGAGCGCATACTGGGTCGCTGTAAAGCGATGGTCACATAGTGCCATGAGGAATGTCACAAAGGCCGCCGTGCCCATTCCACCGGAGATATTTTCAATACCGACTGCGGCAATCATTGCACAGTAACTCTTTCCAATCCAGGCAAGTACCATAAAGGAGAGATTAGATACTGCCTGTAATACTCCAAACAACATAAGGGCACCAAAGAGCCCCATCTTTGTCATAAGACTCCCCCCTACCAGGGCACCCATGAGGGTTGCAAGGAGGCCAAATCCCTTGTTTATTGTCCCAACGTCTGCAGGGCTAAAGCCTACACCACGGATAAGAAAGGCAGTAGTCAGGGTGCCGGCAAAGGCATCTCCAAGTTTATAGAGTACGACAAGGACCAATATGGAAATGGCTGCCGGCCTTGAGAAGAACTCCTTTAGAGGGCCGGTAAGCGCATCGGCCATGCTCTTTGGCACAGAGGAAGAAGACCTTGTCTCAGGTCCCATGAGTGTCCCCAGCATTCCAAGGGCCATGATGCATGCCATGAGGATATAGGTGTTATGCCAACCTATGTGGTCTGAGAGTATGAGGGCCAGGGCCCCTGATATCAGCATGGCAGTCCTGTAGCCAGTAACCGAGAGCGCAACCCCAAGTCCTCTTTCTTTTTCCTTCAAGAGATCAGTGCGGTAGGCATCTATGACAATGTCTTGGGATGCAGAGCTAAAGGCCACTACCAGGGCAAGACAGGCCATAATTGAAGGGGCATCTGCAGGAGACGTAAAGGCCATGGCAGTTATGCCTGTTGCCAGGATACCCTGGGTGAGGAGTATCCAGCCTCTGCGTCTTCCCAGCCATGGTAGGGAAAAGCGGTCCATGAGGGGTGACCACAGAAACTTCAGGGTGTAGGGGATCCCGACAAGAGAAAAGAGGCCAATGGTGCGGATATCTACGCCATCCACTGTAAGCCAGGCCTGGAGTGTCCCACCTGTCAGGGCCAAAGGAAGCCCTGAGGCCAGACCCATAGGGAGCATGACTGCCAGACGTCTGGATGTAAGAAATGGGAGCAGGGACTTGAGGCATGATATCTTTGCTATCCTGGCAAAGGTCTTTTTGGGTGAATAGGACACATTTCTTTCCTTTCTGACATATTGACTCGTAATCGTTCACATTCCCCCTCCGGCCAGCAGTAGCCTTTTTCAGGGTTTCAGGAGCATCGCCTGATGCACAAGATCAGGACACTCTGCCTATTAATCCGCACTGAAACCCTTTAAAAGGCTACTGCTGGCCGGAGACGTGAACGGTTATATTGACTCTGGCATTAGTAAGTTCTACATTTACATATATGAAGATTCTACTCCATACCTGTTGCGGGCCATGTACACTATATCCAATCGAGACACTTCGCAAAGATGGCATCAATGCACTCGTCTATTTTTATAATCCCAATATCCATCCCTTTAGGGAATTTGAGCGCAGAGTTGAGGCCCTGGAGACCGCTGCGGAGAAATTTGCATTTCCTGTGCTGTGGGATGAGTCTGGGTCTAGATATGGACTCAGGACCTGGATGAAGGAGATAGGCACTCGGCAGGACCCGGACGAGCGCTGTCCTGTGTGTTACAGCCTGCGTCTGAAGACCTCTGCCCAAAAGGCCGCAGAACTTGGCCTGCCTGCCTACAGTACAACGCTCCTCTACAGCCCTTATCAGCGCCACGACCTCATCCGTGAGATTGGGGAAAAGTTTGCCTCTATGTATGGCATCAAATTCTATTACCAGGATTTCCGTAAGGGTTGGGTAGAGGGGATAGAGATGTCAAAGAAGATAGGGATTTACAGGCAGCCCTACTGTGGGTGTGTCTATAGTGAAGAAGAGCGCTATAGCAAGAGGGCAAAGAGATTACATGACAGGCTCCTGGCCAAGTCAGGTAAAGATAGGCTATAGTCTATTGGCTATTAGTCTTAAAGGTATAATCTAACAGACTTCAGCCTAAAAGGCTAACGTTGGATGTTTGGGACAACCAGTCATGAATCCATTGTCAGAACTCGGTAAAATACTGCTATTTTTAGGTATATTGTCTGCGATAATAGGTCTGTTTCTTATAACGGGCCCCAAGATACCCTTTCTGGGCAGACTGCCAGGAGATATCGTATTCAGAAGGGGAAACTTTACATTCTATTTCCCCTGGGTCACTTGTATAGTCCTGAGCATAATCCTTACCCTTATTATCTCCATATTCCGCAGATGACACGCCGGGGCTTTCTGAAACATACAGGTATCTGGGCCCTTGGTCTGGGGCTTATCTATCCACTATATGCATTTGTGGTAAAGAAACGCATTCGTCCACCCAAGGTAGTCCGCATAAGGGACAGATTGAAGCCCGGAGAATTCTTGCTGGAGCCCCAGTTTGCCCTGTTTGAGACCAAGAAAGGACCTCTGGCAGTATCCCGCCGTTGCCCCCATTTGGGCTGTACTGTCAACTATCGTGAAGTGGACAGGCAATTCCTCTGTCCCTGCCACCAGAGTCGCTTTACCTGGAGAGGTAAATATCTGTCAGGACCGGCCAAGAAGGACCTTACCAGGCTTCAGGTAAAAGTCGTTAATGGAAAGGGATACCTTATCCAGATACC
>JALTHV010000006.1 GCA_027004315.1 Deltaproteobacteria bacterium | reverse complement strand
TGATGCAGGAGATCGGTGACAGTTTCAGGAATAGCGGCAGTTATGAGGGTGACATCGATGGTTTTATGGAGTCACTTGCCGCACTTACAGGGGATCACGTAAAGAAAGACGTGCCTGAGGCCGAGGCCTCTCAGGAGGAATCACAGCCATCTGGAGAGACCGAGGCAGAGGACGAGTCATTATTGAAAGATTTTGTCAATGAAAGTCTGGAATACATCGATGAGATCGAAGTAAATACATTGAATCTGGAACAGGAGCCCGAAAACAAAGATCATATCAATGCCATCTTCAGGCCGTTTCATTCTATCAAGGGGGTAGCTGCCTTTCTCAATCTGGAAGAGATCCGCGATCTTGCCCATGACCTGGAGACCCTCCTGGATCAGGCAAGAAATGACGAACTGCCAGTGACCTCCCAGGTTATAGATGTAATCCTGGATGGAACCGATGCCCTGAAGGCAATGATTGGCAGGTTGAGAGATAAGCTGGAAGGGGGGATACCAGGACCCCTGGAGATAGATATCCCTGCCTTAAGGAAACGGATAAAGGCTGTTGAACAAGGGATTTCGGATACAGAGGGAACAAAGAGACTGGGAGAGATACTGATCGAGGATGGCGCTATAACACAGGAGTCCGTGGAAGAGGGCCTGAAAGCTGCACAGGCAGACCCCTCAAAAAAGATAGGGGAGATCTTGATAGGTAAAGGCAAGGTCAGCCCGAAGCAGGTATCCCATGCCCTGAGAAAACAGACAAATCGGGCCATGGATACCGCTACGATAAGGGTAGATGTAAAGAAGCTGGATGACCTTATCGATATGGTTGGTGAGCTGGTCATTACCCAGGCAATGATCAGGCAGAATCCTATTATTCAATCGAATGTCGACAGGAAGATAGTTAAGGACGTCTCCCAACTATCCAGCATCACATCAGAACTTCAGAGGACATCTACCAGCTTGAGGATGGTGCCGATCAAGCAGACATTTCAGAGGATGTCCCGTCTGGTAAGAGACCTCTCTAGAGAGCTCGGGAAATCGGTTGGCGTCGTTATGGAGGGCGAGGACACGGACATAGACAAAAATATGATAGACGAGATATATAACCCCCTTGTGCACATGATACGGAATGCAGTAGATCATGGCATAGAGCCCAGGGAGGAACGGATAAAATTGGGGAAGCCTGAGAAGGGCCTGGTTCAACTTAAGGCCTACCATAGGGGTGGCAGCATTGTGATCGAGATATCTGATGACGGAAGGGGGTTGGACAAAGATAAGATACTGAAAAAGGCCGTTGAAGAAGGGGTCATTGATAGTTCACAGGAGCTTTCAGATCAGGAAATCTATAAATTGATTTTTCGCCCTGGTATTTCTACTGCCAAGGAGGTAACGGATGTCTCAGGCAGGGGAGTCGGGATGGACGTGGTGAAGCAGGCAGTGGAAAAATTGTCTGGAAAGATAGAAATTAATAGTGTTTATGGTAAAGGGACCAGTATTATGACGTTTTTCCCGCTTACCATGGCCATTATTGACGGCATAACCGTGAGGGTAGGTAGAGAGAGATATATCATCCCTACTAGCGCCATCAAACAACTGTTGCGTCCTCCACAAAAATCCTACAACAATGTAGTTGGCAAGGGTGAAATGATAAATGTAATGGGCGACCTTATGCCGCTGGTGAGATTACATGAACTTTTTGAGATAGAGTGTGAGCATAAAAATCCCTGGGAAGCCATAGTAGCAGTGGTTGAAGGCGAAGACAGATCTAAGTGTGTCATGGTGGATGAGATCATTGGTGA
>JALTHV010000005.1 GCA_027004315.1 Deltaproteobacteria bacterium | reverse complement strand
CGGTTATGCACTCTTGACCCTCATGATATTCCTGGCTGTAGCATTGTAACCGTTCACATTCCCCCGGCCAGATTCTACTGCTAGCCGGGGACGTGGACGGTTGCAACAGGGGGGTGTGAACGGTTACATTTTTAGATAGATTCAGGGTATAGAGGTCTCGTATTGCCTTCATACAATTCATCCAATCTGCGGAATCTGCGGATTAAATCTCTGGCTCTATTGAATCTTGCAACCTATATAGGCATTATTGATTCGCTGAAAGCACGGGATGCAATAGAGATTCCCGTGATATTCAATGGCACGATCTGTCAGGACCTCATGGTGACAGCTATGACAGATCTTATAGAGTGCGGGCAGCTCAGTAGATGCAGTCCCGTACCTTAGCTCTTCCAGATCGAACATATCTTCCAGATCCCATTTACATAGGGCCTTGATCCTCATATCCATGAGCCTCTGGCATTCCACCACATCGTCAAATGTCGCCTCTAATCCCCTGATTTTTTCCCAGAGCCCTTGATACCTGTCCTCATCTCCATAATGAGGCCTTTTGAGAGACAACCTAAGGGCCATATGCCTATCTCCTGGCACCACAAACGTATAATTGTGTTTGCCAAAGTCCATGACCTGAAGCCGTTTATTCCCTAATGTAGTCCCAAGCAGGACCTGAATGGCATCTGCTGCAGAGGTAGTATTCTCTGCAATCAATGAAAAGTCTTCGCCAGAAAGATATCTATGTGCATATTCACTTACCCTTACCCCAATTACGAGCTCAGGACATAGGTGCCCATGGAAGTCAACTACCTTCTCGATAGCCGTATTGAGTAGCATCTTTCTGTCTCTTCTATATAGGGCCATTAGCTCTCTGTCGCTCAATATCCTGAAGCTCAGGACCCAACTACCTTCATTAGACCGATTGTCAGGATGGCTGGCCAGAAAATGGAAATATAGAAAATAGACCTCTTTGTCATCATCCTCTACCAGAAATGCATTGATTGGCCAGCCCGGCTGTGTCCTGAAGTAGTCAAGGACTCTGGTGATGCCATGTCTCTCTCTGCCGTGCCTAAATCCAATGGGCAATCCGTTGCTGCCCAGATCTACGGCCACTTCTTTTTGGATATATTCAAACAGGTCGTATCGAATGGATCGCAGTGCCTCTGTTTTATCCATTGGAATACCTCTCTATTGCCCACAAAAAAAGCCACGAAGGTGCATCCCTTTCTGAGATGCCTGTAACCTTCGTGGCTTTTTTGCAAAAAACGATAACAGTAAAACGGCTTCTGCCGCCGATATCAGATATACTTTCTACTTGAGATGTCCTAAGAAGTCAAGAATTTTTTCGGTCTCTCCTGTAGTTGATTAGTCTTTAGGGCCAGATCCCTCCATACAGGGCAGGAAGGCCAGGATATGTCAACCTCGTTCCTCTAAGTGCTCTTGCCCCTTGTCTTCTAAAATTTTTGTAGACAGAATTCTCCCTTATATATAAGGTATTGAGAAGTACAAGATGCCATAAAGGCGATTGGCTAGATTGGAACAAAACCAGATTTTACCTCTAAGGCATTTTTACCTTAAGCAGGCAAAAGCCCTCAGTCTGGATTGTCCATCCATGTTGTCCTGCAATTCAGGATTTGGTGGTATAAATGTGAGTATATTTGTAACCTCTTACATCCTATAATTGATATATAAAGTGTACCCTATTGTCAAGACAGAAAATCGTGCTATTTAAGGCTGTAGAGTATCTCTTTAGCATCGATTTTATATCCCCTCCTGAACATACAAGAAGTGTCAGCCAATACACCTTAATTACCTGTCCAGGTTTTGGGGTACATTTTTATATAAAATATCCGGTTGGATCAATAGTCCTTGACACAGAGAACAATTCTTGTTATTATGCAAGGGTTCGTAATAGATAGCCTAATTTTATAGTTAAGGCGTGTAATCGGGTTGGGAGAATTTTGCGTGTCAGGTGTGGATATTGGTTATGTTTAGAATTCTGAAACATTAAAGAATGAAGATTACCAGGTGTTGACTTGGCGCAGTTTCTGGGTTTCTGTTGTATTTTTTGCATCTGAATAGCTATCATCTTTATTCTTTAAAGGTTATAGGTAGAGTTGTCTTTTGAGTAAGTATAGTTCTTTTTAAAACCAACGTAGGGAAATCGTGGCCTCGTTTAGGCAAGTAAAATAAGAATAAGGAGATGTAAGGAAAATGGTTTGGTCAATCATTCTGTTCCTGTTCACCTTTGTTATTGGTATTATTTCACCTGTTTCTGGCGTTGGTGGTGGTGTGCTGTTTGTGCCATTAGCTACACTGATCTTTCCATTTCATATTGATTTTATCAGGGGAGCAGGACTGGTTATGGCTGTTACCTCTGCACTGTCTTCTATTCCGTATCTTATAAAAAAAGGGCTTGCCAATATCAAGATATTTGCTGTGATCGCACCCGTTATGGTTATTACCTCTGTAGTAGGTGGATTCATAGGTCTCAAGGTGACCAGTGCCTTTCCTGGAGGTAAGTACTATATTGAGCTTATGCTAGGTGCCATTATACTTCTGGTTTTTGCGGTGATGATGTTATCAAAGAAACTTGAATTCCCTGATGTTAAAGAAGAGGACATGGATTCATGGGCAAAATCTCTTGATATGAGGGGAGCATGGTATGAACCCAATCTTGGCAAGGTGGTGCACTATAATATCAAGAATACGAAAATATCAGAAGTGATTTTTGCAATTATTGGATTTATTGCAGGAATGTTTGGCCTTGGAGCTGGATGGGCAAATGTGCCTGTACTTAACATGCTTATGGGTGCACCAATAAAGGTGGCTACTGCAACTAGTATGGCTATAATTACAGCAAACGCACCAGCTATTGGTATTTATCTCACCAAAGGGGCAATACTTCCATCGATTGTTATTCCGTCTGTTTTGGGTATTACCATCGGTGCAAGGATTGGTGCAAAGGTGGCAGAGGTCATTAAACCAGTGTTTGTTAGATATCTGGTGCTTGCTGTCCTGCTTCTGGCAGGGGCACTTAATGTCTTAAAGGGCCTTAATGGCCTCGGAATAATATAATATATCTTCTCATATATTATACTGGGAGGTTAAAGATGGCAGAGCATAAACAAGAAGTCAGAGTAGATGATATGGGACTTGCCTTTGGCAAGACGATGATAGTGTTTACAATAATCGGTATCGTAATGATGGTAGTACCAGCTATATTTTACTTCGCAGGTATAAAGCAGTATATACCACTATCCGAGGTGAATAGATCCTGGGCAGGCTCTGCTTCTGAGTTTTGGCAGAATACAAAAGGCATCCAAGTTCACGGGTATGGATGGATCTTTAATCATCTTCTTTATACAGATACCCTCAGTATGCTTGGCGTTTTGTTGTTGATGATGACCCCACTTCTCAGTATGCTGGCTGCTATGTTTAAGGCTCCAAACAAGACGTACAAGATGCTATTTTTAGTTGCAGCCTTAGAATTTATAGTTTCAATTATGTTTAAGACGAGTTGAGACGTAACCGTTCACACCCCCTCCTGTTGGAACCGTCCACGTCCCTGGCCAGCAGTAGGATTTTGAAGGGTTTCAGTGCGGATTAATCGCAGAGTGCCCCGATCTTGTGCATCAAGCGATGCTCCTAAAACCCTTCAAAATCTTACTGCTGGCCAGGGGGATGTGAACAGTTACGTTGAGACAGGATTTTCTGATATAGGCACTGCAGAACAGCTCGGGTTCAAACAAAAGCACAAAATTAGTCTTGACGGTGGGTTCGGTCTTAATCAGTATTCCATTGGTCTGGAAAGGGAAGGGGGTCTGACTTTCGTTATTTGAGTGCTGCACTGGCCTCTTGGGCCTTTTTTACGTCCATGCAAGAAAGCAAGAGGATACCAAGTATAAAGAAGACAATAAGGAAGAGGATGGCATTTCTGGACGAGCCTGTCCAATGGCGGACTATGGCAAAGATGAAGGGCCCCCAGATTGCTGAAAATTTGCTGATCACAGAATAGAAACCAAAGAATTCTGCCGAGGCGCCCTCTGGTATAATTGAGGCATAGAGGGAGCGGCTGATGGCCTGTGATCCGCCGAGTACAAGGCCAACGATACCACCCAGGACGAAATACCCAACTGCTGAATAGATAAAGTAGGCATAAGTCACTACACTGGTCCAGCCCAGCAGAGATACTATCACTGCCTGTTTTGCGCCGAGCAGTTCAGAAATCCATGCAAATAGTAGGGCTCCCAAAGAGGCCACTATCTGGACGATCAGAAGTGTAAGCATGAGCACCATGGTGGAGAGATGGAGTTCCTGCCTCCCATACATGGTGGCCATCTGGATAACGGTATTTATTCCATCATTGTAAACCAAAAAAGCAGCCAAAAACAGGGCAAGATGTCGGAGTCGGCGGACCTCACAGAGTGTATTCCAGGTCCGTGATACGCCCAAACGAATATAAGCTAGACCCAGGGGAATGCGCTGGTAACTATTCGGCAAGGCCTGAAACCTATATGGCTCCTGCAGACAAAAAAGAGTTATCAGGGCAAACCCTCCCCACCACAGGGCAGCACTAAACATCCCAACTTGTGCGGCCTCGGCCTCTGTAAGCCCGAGTTCCCTATGCCATGTAAGGATGGCCAGGGAAGACGCAAACTGGAGGCCACCTCCCACATAGCCATAGGCAAATCCCTTGCTGGAGATCCGGTCCACTTCTCCCTCCGGGGCGATCTGGGGAAGGAAGGCATCATAGAAGACATTGGCCCCGACGAACCCGATCTGGGAGATGACAAAGAGCGTAATACTCAGCCACACATCCCCGGTCTTGCAGAAAGAGAGGAGAGAGGCACTCAAGACACCCATATAGCAAAAAAAGAAGAGAAATCGCTTCTTTGCACAACAGAAATCTGCAATAGCGCCAAGTATCGGGGCCACTAGAAATATGATGAAGGAGGCTGCCGATACCATCAGCCCCCATAGGGTCTCAGCGGCATAATTTGCCCCTCCAATCTTTAGTCCCCCGACAGGAACTATTACGCTTGCAAAGTAGATAGGCAGGATGGCTACTACCAGGGTGGTGATATAGGCAGAATTTGCCCAGTCATACATGGCCCAGCCAAAGATGACCCTGTGGTCCCCACGAATAGGCCTCTCAGACTCCAAATAGATTATTGTCTCCCTTTTGGCGTAGTCAAATAGATCATGGAATAAATGTATAAACTAGTTTTGACCTATTGTGAAGAATGCCATATAATACTATATAAATTCAGGAAAGGGAGGATTTAGATTATGCGTTTAATTCTATTAGGGGGTCCTGGTGCCGGTAAGGGTACCCAGGCCGGTTTTATCACAAAAAAATTTGGCATTCCCCAGATCTCTACTGGTGATATGTTAAGGGCTGCTGTAAAGGCCGGGACGTCTCTGGGCCTGGAAGCCAAAAAGTATATGGATTCAGGTGGACTCGTCCCTGATGATGTCATAATTGGCCTGGTGAAGGAACGGATAAAGGAATCAGATTGTGAAAAGGGCTTTCTCTTTGACGGCTTTCCCCGTACAATTCCCCAGGCAGAGGCAATGAAGGACGCTGGAGTCAATATTGACTATGTTGTAGAGATAGCTGTTCCGGATGAAGAGATTATCAAGAGGATGAGCGGCCGCCGTTGTCACCTGGCCTCAGGACGGACTTATCATATTATTTTTAATCCCCCGAAGGTTGAAGGAAAGGACGATGTAACAGGAGAGCCTCTTGTCCAGAGGGATGACGACAAGGAAGAGACAGTTCGTAAACGCCTTGAGGTATACCATGCACAGACAGAACCTTTGGTGGACTTCTATAAAAAATGGGAAGAGTCTGGAGACTCCAGTGCCCCTAAGTATCTGAAGATAGATGGCGTTGGCTCTGTCAATGAAATCACCGAGCAGATCTTTAAAGGTCTCGGGGCCTAATGTAACCATTATAATATAAGAGACGGGGCTGGTATGCTCCGTCTCTTAATCATAAAAGTCTTACTGTGTACTATTTAGACACCTAATTAAGCAGCGGCCTCCCACCAGGTCAGAAGCCCGAGTTCAAACTTGTGGCTGAGTTCCTTTTTAAATGGATAACATCTGATAGTAAAACCTATTCGTCCACTTGATAGGCAGAGAATTGTCCCTTCAAAGACAAATTTTCCTTCATGTTGTTCTCCTGTGGGAAGGAGTGGCAGGGGATAACCCTCAGGGATCTCCCCATTGTCATCCAGACGGCCGATATACGCCTCGACTCGCACCTCTTCGGGAATCAGCCCAGCAAGGTCTATCACGCTCCTGATCGGCAGGCGATCTCCTACCTTTGGAGACCCGTCGAGGGGTACTTGGACGTCTAATATCTTGACTCCATGCCATGCCTCTGATGTCTCTCTTTTCCACTGGGACAGTTTTTTTGCCTCTTTCCAGCCATCTTTCGATAATAGGTGCCATTTGGCGATATTGGGCAGATAGAATTTGTTGGCATATTCTTCCACCATGCGGTTTGTATTGAAAAAAGGACATACAGTCTTGATAGAATTTTTCATCACCTCTACCCATCCCGAGGGGATATTGTGGACAGATCTGTTGTAATATAAAGGTATTACAGTATTTTCCAGCAACTCATAAAGAAGCTGACTCTCTACATCGTCTTGGTATTCACGATCTTTATATTCCTCTCCTGCACCTATGGCCCAGCCATTGTTACCCTTGTAGCCCTCACACCACCAGCCATCAAGGATACTGAGATTGATTCCGCCATTGGCAGGGACCTTCATGCCACTGGTCCCGCTGGCCTCCATGGGACGTAGAGGGGTATTGAGCCAGAGATCTACTCCCTGAACCAGGTACCTGGCTATTTCTATGTCATAGTCCTCTATAAAGACTATATGTTTTCGGAACTCAGGGCTATTGGCCATCTGCACAACCTTATGAATGAGTTCCTTCCCATACTTATCTTTGGGATGGGCCTTGCCACTAAAGATGAACTGTACCGGACGGTCTTTCTGAGTTATTATCCTCCTGAGCCTGTCCGGATCCCGGAAGAGTAGGGTAGAGCGCTTGTAGGATGCAAAGCGCCTGGCAAAGCCTATAGTAAGGGCCTCGGAGTCCAGGACCTCGTCGGCCTGCTTCAGTTCGTAACTTGCGATACCTTTTGACTTAAGCTGTTCTTTGAGTCTTGACCTGGCAAATGATATAAGCCTATCTCTAAGCCTTTCTTTACTCCTCCAGAGTTCAAAGTCCGGGATCTGATCGACTCGTTTCCATATATCATGATTGGTAGGCTTATCGATCCATCTCGATCCTAAATAACGCTCATAGAGCCCGGACATCTCGTTTGACAGCCAACTAAGTATATGCACACCATTGTCTACATGTCTTATTGGGACTTCATGTTGTGGAATCTGGGGCCATATGCCACTCCACATCTTTCGTGTGACCTCCCCGTGCAACTTGCTCACGCCATTGATTTGAGATGCCATATTGATAGCCAGTACTGCCATGCAAAAATCTTCAGTTTGATCATTGGGATTGATCCTTCCAAGACCTAATAAGGCATCAATCCCAATACCCACTTGGTCTGCGCGCATTGCAAAGTACCTGCGGATCATTTCCGATGGGAAGTGGTCTATCCCGGCAGGGACAGGGGTATGGGTAGTGAATATATCTGTGGCCCGCACGACCTCCAGGGCCTCGGGATAGGAAAGACCTTCTGTAGTCATCATCTGGAGCAGACGTTCCAGGGCCATAAAGGCCGAGTGGCCTTCATTCATGTGGCATACCGAATAACACAGGCCAAGGGCCCTGAGGACCCTTATTCCCCCTACCCCCAGCACTATTTCCTGCTGAAGCCTGGTCTCAAGACTACCTCCGTAGAGATAGGAGGTGATTTGTCTATCTGATCGGGAATTTAGAGGTACATCCGTATCCAGCATGTAGATCTTGACCCGACCTACATCAAGAGCCCAGACTCGCACATAGACCTCTCTGCCCTCAATCTCCACATTGACCGTAAAAGGGTCCCCATTTTTGTCTCTGACTAGGTCCAGAGGCATGTTGTAAAAGTCATTAGAGGGATAGGTCTCCTGTTGCCACCCGTCAGGATTGAGATATTGACGAAAATACCCATGTTTATAGAGGAGTCCAACTCCCACCAGGGGAAGACCCAGGTCACTCGATGATTTCATATGGTCGCCGGCAAGGATCCCAAGGCCTCCGGAATACAGGGGAAGGCTTTCATGGAGGCCAAATTCAGCAGAAAAATAGGCTATTACATCATGATCAGCCGGACCTTTACTGACCTTTTTTTTGTACCATGTCTGGGAAGATAGATAACGTTCCAGTTCCCTCTGGACCTTTTCCATCCTGGCAAGAAAGATATCATCTCGCTCAAGCATTTCCAGCCGTGGCTGCTCAATGGTACCCAACATGGCTACTGGGTTATGTCTGCACCTTTCCCAGACCTCGCGGTCCATATCCTGGAAGAGATGGATGGCCTCAGGTGTCCAGGTCCACCAGAGATTGCGGGCGATGGACATAAGAGGCATCAAGCGTTCGGGCAGGCTGGGAACGATTGTAATTTTTTGAATAGTAGGCATTGTCATGAAACTCCTTATGTCGTAATACTGTGTACAGACAGCCGGTCGTCTTCCACGTCAACCAGGATCTTTCCACCCCTTGAGGGCCCATGAAAGAGGATGATATCTGCAATGGGATCTTTTATTTTTTCTTGTATAAGGCGGGCCAGGGGACGGGCCCCAAACTGCGGACTATACCCCTCCTTGGCAAGCCAGGACCGGGCAGCGGGGGTAACACTCAGCCTTACCTTGCGACCAGACAACTGTCCCTGGACTTCCTTCAACAGTTTGTCCACTACCTGCTCCATCACAGATGTACTGAGTTGGCCAAAAGGTATAACAGCATCTAACCGATTACGAAACTCCGGGCTAAAGAGCTGCCTCACTACCTTTTCGCCTTTATATCTGGAATCTTCTGCTGTTGCACCAAAACCTATTGCCTGGTTCTCCATCTCCCTTGCCCCTGCATTTGAGGTCATGACTAGTATTACATGATGGAAGTCTGCCTGCTTACCTGTGTTATCGGTAAGGGTAGCATAATCCATGACCTGAAGCAGGATACTGAAGAGGTCAGGGTGTGCCTTTTCTATCTCATCTAATAGAAGCACACAGTAAGGGTGTTTACGAATAGCCTCGGTCAGGAGCCCCCCCTGATCAAATCCAACATAGCCCGGGGGGGCACCTATGAGCCTAGCCACGGCATGTTTCTCCATGTATTCACTCATATCAAACCGCTGAAATGGAATTCCCAGGACTGCGGCGGTCTGTCGCGCAAGCTCAGTCTTTCCTACCCCGGTGGGTCCAATAAACAGAAATGAACCAATAGGCCTTTCAGGATAAGAAAGACCTGCCCTGGAACGTTTAATGGCCTTCGACAGGAGTTCTACTGCCTTATCTTGGCCAAAGACCAGGGCCTTTATAGATTCTTCAAGTCTCTCAAGACAGGAGCGGTCTGAATGGGTGACAGTCTCTGGAGGCACCTGAGCCATCCTGGCGACTGTATCTTTAATCTGGCGTACACCTACAAGCCTTGGCGTATTTTTGCCATCTCTAGAGAGCCTCAATGCAGATGCCGCCTCATCTATCACATCGATGGCCTTGTCTGGCATATAACGGTCTGTAATATATCTCGCCGCGAGTTCGGCTGCTGATTTCAATGCACCCTTAGTATATCTGATTCCATGATATTTTTCGTAATAGTACTTTAGCCCTTTCAGGATTTCAATAGTCTCTTTTACACTGGTTTCTTGTATCTCTATCTTTTGGAAACGTCTTGAGAGGGCTCGGTCCTTTTCAAAAAAGTTTCTGTATTCCTCATAAGTAGTGGAGCCTATGCACTTTAGCTCTCCACTCGCCAAGGCTGGCTTGAGTATATTTGAGGCATCCAGAGAGCCTCCACTGGCAGCTCCTGCCCCAACAACTGTGTGGATTTCATCAATGAAGAGTATTGCCCTGGGAAGACTTACGATCTGTGTAATGACTTCTTTGAGCCTGGCCTCAAATTCACCTCTATATTTGGTACCTGCAAGGAGTGCCCCGATATCCAGGGCATATATCTCTGTATCCTGCAGGGGCTCAGGTACTTTGCGCTGCCAGATCTTGAGTGCCAGTCCTTCAGCCAGGGCAGTCTTTCCCACTCCGGGATCTCCTACATAAATAGGATTGTTTTTCCTGCGTCTGCAGAGGACCTCCATTGTCCGTTCCAACTCAACCTTCCGTCCAACAAGGGGATCAATTTTCCCCTTGGCTGCCTTATCTTTGAGGTCTACAGTGAAGGCCTCAAGGGCACTCGCTGGTCCAGTTGCAGCCTTACGGACATCTGCATTCCCCTGAAGGCCAGAGTATTGATTGGGCTGAGTCTGCACAACCCCATGTGAAATAAAGTTTAGGATATCTAACCTGGAAATCCCCTCCTGATTTAGGAAATAGGCCGCATAGGAGTCCTTTTCATTCATTATCGAAGCAAGGAGATCTCCGATCTCGGCCTTTTCTTTATCTGCAGACTGTACGTGCATAATCGTACGCTGAAGTACCCTCTGGAGGACTGTAGTAGGTTCTGGGCCTTTATTCTGGTCCCCAGGTAATTTTTCAAGATGTGTATCAAAAAAATTCTCTATTTTGGACGTTAGTCGATCAGGATTACCCCCACAGCCCAAAATAATCCTTATACCTTCTTGATGATGAATTATAGCAAAAAGCAGGTGCTCAAGGGACAGATATTCATGATGTCTGATATGGGCCTCACGAGCTGCTATATTCAACACTAACTCTAGGTCTTTACTTATCATTTTTTTGTATTTTTATATTCTTTCCATGTCGGCCCTAAGAGGAAAATTTGCCTCTCTTGCCCTGATATGAACGGCCTTTACCTTTGTCTCTGCGACCTCTCCAGTATAGTAGCCGCAGACTCCGACCCCATACCGATGCACATTCAACATAATTCTTACCGCATCTGATGGAGATTTATTAAAAATTTCTTCCAGAATTTGGACCACAAAATCCATCGTGGTATAGTCATCATTATAGAGTAGGACTCTATAGATAGGTGGTTCTTTAAGTTTTTCCCCTGTAGATTCTTCTAAATGGACCTGGTCTTCAAAATCAAGCTGGCTCATTTTATTGAGATCATATCTTTATATTCAAGCAACATAAAAAATTCCTTATTACCTTTTGCTCCAAGAATAGGCGATGCTGTAATCCCTGATACAGCCAATCCCAATTTGTTGCAAAAAAAATCTCTTAACCTATTCAGGACCTGGGAGTGAAGCTCTGGCAGCCTTACTATCCCGCCTTTCCCTACTTTCCCTCTCCCTACCTCAAATTGTGGCTTTACAAGGGAGATAATACGACCTTTCCTGGGCAGATATGAAAGGACAGGAGGTATTACCAGCCTCAGTGAGATAAAGGACGTATCTATTGTAACTAGATCTAACTGGGAATCCAAGACACCAGGAGACATATATCGTATGTTAGTCCTCTCTATAGGTACAACCCTCTTATCGTTTCTCAGACGCCAGTCTAACTGACCATAACCCACATCTACTGCGTATACCTTTGCAGCCCCTCTCTGGAGCATACAATCTGTGAATCCTCCAGTAGATGCACCGACGTCCATACACACAAGGCCATGGACATCGACTGCAAAGTAGTCAAGGGCATGTGCAAGCTTCAGCCCTCCACGGCCTACATAAGGGTGAGGAGGCCCTATAAGTTCTATTTGGGCATCTATAGAGAAGCGATGGCCTGCCTTATCGCTGACCCGTCCTTCAACCAATACCTTACCTTCACCGATGAGGGCCTGGGCCTGGCTCCTGGAAGTAGCGAGCCCTTTTTTCAATAATAAGAGGTCAAGCCGCAATATTTTTTTTGCCATACCGGTTACTTTTGTGGTAGCACTATTATTATATATTAAGAGAGCCCTTTGCAAAAATAATCTTTAACGAAGCCACTATCTATATTAATATTGCAATCCGTGTTCTCTGTGGGTCAAGATACCCTGTCCAGAAAGACAGGTATTGGATTAAATTTTTATTGTAATATAGCTATTTAATGTAAAAATTATGTAGTCGGAGATACCAGTGCACAACGACAATCTTGATCTAATTAAAAAAACTTTATTTATAGACAAATGCAGCCTCTTTAACTTGGTCATACGTAATATGCCCATAGGCCTTTTTGCATTAGACAACAAAAAGAAAATAATAGAATTTAATTCCGCTGCAGAAAAAATTACTGGATATACCAAGGAAGAGGTGCTTGGCCGACAGTGCTCCGAGGTATTAAACAGCAACCTCTGTGAGATTGCCTGCCCTCTACAAGATCCTTCTCATCCCAGGCCATCCCCAATGGAGCAGGAAGCTACCATTCAAACAAAGCATCAGCAAGAGGTCCCAGTAACCTTCTCTACTACATTTCTGAGAGATGAAGAAGGACAAATTTATAGCGTAATACGGACATTCAGAGATGTCTCAGAGATTCGGCGCTTGGAAGAGCACCGAAAGATACTGATCTCGATGTTTGCCCATGATCTCAAGGCCCCTATAGCTATTGCAGGAGGATTTGTCATCCGTCTCCTCAAAGGCAAGGCGGGTCCGCTGACCCCAAAACAATATGAATACCTTACTATTATTGACGATAAAATTAGACAACTGGACAGCTATATACGTTCTTTTTTAGATATCCTGAAGATGGAATCCGGACAAATTCTCCTTTCCATCGAACCTTGCAGCATGACTAAACTTATATATGAAATAATAGAGGGCTTTAGAATGGAGGCCGCTGAAAAGAAAATTTACCTAAAGATTGAGCTACCGGATTTTCTGAGCCTGGTTTTCGGAGATAAAGAACAGTTACAGCGTGTTATAAGTAATCTTCTCGATAATGCCATAAAATACTCTCCATTAGGGGCCAAGGTGGTAATCAGGGCCAATGAGACCTCTGAAAATGTGGTATGCCAGGTCCAAAATTCCGGACCAGGGATAAAACCTAAAGATCTTCCACATATCTTTGATCCCTTTTTTAGGGGTAGCGAGAGCAAGGTAAAGAGGACTGGGTCTGGCCTTGGGCTGGCAATTGTAAAGAGTATCGTGGAGGCCCATGGAGGGAAAGTATGGGTCGATAGTAACCCGGAAGGAAAGACCGTTTTTACATTTACTATTCCTAAATACATCAAGGCTCCGTGACATATTATAGATAGAATGATTCGATGTAACCGGTCACAGGGGCGAGAGCATGTTGAAAAAAGAAGCACCCCGTGATCAGTTACCAAAAAGAAGCCTCCACTTATTGAGAAGTTACAATGACATCGGAAAAGATACCCGAGGCCTCAAAGGCCTTTAATGAAATAGCAGAAGTTTATGATGCATGGTACGATGATAATGTCCTTTTTCAGTGTGAATTGGATACATTGCGTAAGGTCCGTCCAGCCTCTCTTCTATCTTTAGAGGTGGGTGTAGGCCCTGGGCGTTTTTCACAGGCCCTAGGTATACAATATGGAGTAGATCCAGCACCAAGGCTCTTGAAATTGTCCAGAGATCGGGGAATTGTCCCTATACAGGCCAAGGCCGAGGACCTCCCTTTTAAAAAAGGCAGTCTAGAACAGGTCTATCTCATTTTTTCTATATGTTTTTTAGAAGATCCGCTAAAGGTTTTACATGAGATAAGGTCAGTCCTCAAGAAAGGGGGTCTATTAATAATTGGATTTGTACCTAAAGATTCTGAGTGGGGAGTCTTATATGAACAGAAGAAGAAAGAGGGACACCATCTATACAGACATGCCTCATTTTTTCATTTGAAGGACCTGCTATTAGATATTGAGAAGATGCATTTCCAGATAAAAGAGGGAGTTTCTTCTCTCTTTCAATCTCCAGGCCTAAAAAAATATCACCTAGAAAGACCCAAAAAGGGTATCTATCCTGGTGCGGGGTTCGTTGTCTTGACGGCTGAGAGGCCCTAGAGGCCTCGGCTATCTTGGAATTCGTAGATGCTGGATCTTCTTTAAAAATTTGGTAATGTATTTTACATAATCTATCTTATACGACATTTACTTACATTCAATCAATCAAGCCTCCCCGGCAAGAGCCAGAATGCACACAATATTGCCCTACCCTGATTTATTGATATTTGAGAATATTGAGAAGCGAAGTTACGGAGAGAAAATAGAATTCAGCGCCCAGCCTTCAGTCTGATAAGATCATCTATCATGGCCTGAGCGACCCTCTCAGGATCTATCCTATAAATACCCTGCTCTATCTGCTCTTTAATGGCATTTATTTTGGCCAAACGTTCAGGATTTGAGACATCCCTTCGATCTGCAGGCCGATTATTATTTTTAGTCTTCAATATGCCTAGAGAACCCTGGGGATAAAATAGGAATATAACTCTGCCCTTAATTTATCCCCAGGCCTTTATATATTTTGATTTTTGCCGTAACAGTATCTACTTTCCTACTGATTCGGACAATCTTGTTCCAGGCTTAAATTTTACTACCCTCTTGGCAGAAATTTCCATGGGCTCTCCTGTGCGTGGGTTGCGACCTGTGCGAGCTTTCCTTTCAGAGACGGAAAAGGTCCCAAAGCCTACTAGAGTTACCTTCTCTCCTGCCGAAAGTGCCTCAATAACAGCCTCCATAAACCCATTTAGTGCCCTGTCTGCCGCACTCTTGAATATACCAGCCGACTGTGCCATACGATCTATCAGTTGTCCCTTATTCATGTTTACCTCCCCTTTGTGTGCTTTTTTAATCTTCATTTTTTCCTGACCTTGAGATCTACGATCTCAGACATAGAGAAACAAATTTTTAAAACCCCTTTCCAGAGAGAATGTCTGTATCTCTCCCCAGTGCCTCTCTACAACCGACTTATATCCCTCTGCAATATGTAAATAGGCCCTGTCTCCCTGGACATAGAATCTTGCAGACTCTATCTTTAGGCAGCCCATAAGGAAATCCTCTGAGGCTTCTATTTTTTTGAGTAAGTCAGATCTTATAATAGTGCCAGAGGCTACTCTGGTTGCAAGGCATGACTCACTCGGCCGGTCCCATGTAGGTAACCCCAGCTTGGCACTTAACATCCTTATCTTGTTTTTGTCTAGCTTGCAATATGCAAGAGGGGTCTTTACTGAGAGTTCATGTATAGCCCTGAGGCCTGGCCTATCTCTATTAAGGTCGTCCTGTTGGGTCCCATCGAGCAGATTCGAAAGCCCGGCCTTGTGACAAATTGACCACAGCTTTCTATATATTGTATATTTGCAACAATAGCATCTATCTTCCCTATTTTTTATAATATTATGGAACTCAAAGGGGTTCCAGGGCACCTCCTTGAGCGGTAGGCCTATCTTGTTGGCAACACTATATGCCCACTTTCGTTCCCTCTCAGGCAGGAAAGAAGACACGAGGAGAAAGGGAATAACCGGCCCAGCACAGGACTCTAATGCCATCTTCAGTAGATATGTACTGTCTACTCCCCCTGAGAAGGCAATGCCGATCCCGCCCTCTATTTTACCAAGGTACTCCCTCAATAATTCGTAGTGAATGTCATCAGACATAGCCCCTGTCTTGCCAAGACGGCCCCCTTCCATATTAGCTTAGCATCTATGCTAATTAGATAGTAACTTCTCAATAAGTCCTGGCAACTTCGATGTAACCGACCACAGGGTGCTTCTTTTTCCAACATGCTCTCGCCCCTTGTTTTCTAAGGTCTTTGCAGCATAGGACCCTCCCTGTTCTCCTCCGCTGCGCTCCGGAGCCAGGGTTTCCAATGCTGCAAAAACCAAGAAAACTACAGGGCTAACGCAAATCGTTTCCAAAAGAAGCACCCTGTGGTCGGTTACCAAAAAGAAACTCCACTTATTGAGAAGTTACATTAGAT
>JALTHV010000004.1 GCA_027004315.1 Deltaproteobacteria bacterium | reverse complement strand
AATGGCTGCCTACCTTTTCAAAGAAGTTATCTGCCCAGCCTCTGGTCTCCTTGACTATTCTTACCGAATAGCCCCCCAATAGCCTGAAACGCCACGTGTTTTGCTTTAACAATGTTGTCAGGGATGCACTGTCAAGTATCCATTCGTATACAGGTGTTATTGGAATATATCGCAGGAATATCCTGCCGAATTTCTGGATCTTACCGGTATTAAAACCATAAAAGAACGGGATCTGTCCCTCGCAGTACAGTCGGTGAAACAGACGTACTGCCCTGCTCAGGAGGCTTGTAGGCCCTCGCCCTATCCCACGGTAAGATGGACGGGTCATGGTATCCCCCACCTGATAGGTGAGAGTCATGTGGTCCCCCATCCAAAAAGGCACAGGATAGGCACTGTAATGGCTGGCCAGTTCTTCTCCATTCCATACTGTTATTGCCAGGGGTCCACCAAAGGGATCATGTAAAAATTCCCATTCCCAGTGCTCCATAGACCTCTGCACACTGAAGATCTCTTGAAACATCTCCAGGATGGCCTCCTCATCCCCTGACATATAGGGACGGACAGTAAAACGATCTGGGACTGCTTTCCAGACTTCGTAGCCAAAGCACCCTGTACTGTACCATTCGAGTTGTCTTCCCCAACCATAGGAATAATGGTCGATCAGATCCTTCGCATCCGCCCCGAATGTCTCGATTAATAATTTTTCTTTTTTTTTGAAGAGCCTCAAGATCTCCCGGCAGGTCTGTATCACTTGGGGGCCGATGCGCCTATGAGAACGGATGTAAAATCCTGTCTCTCCCAGACAGCGCTCGATCTCTCCAGCCAGATGGACTGCAGATTTATCACGGGTCCGGAGACTGTATGATACCTCATCGCAGAGGATTATTCGGCCTTGGGCTGTAAGGAGCCTTTTTGCCTTCTGAAAGACCGGGACCAACTGCGGGAAATACTGGAGGGATTCCTGAAACAGGATCAGGTCATAGTGCTGAGTGTCCAGGGCTTGATGGTTCTCTAAGAAGCCACATGGCAGATACCTTGGTCCCGGATGGTGCTGCTCGGCAAATGAAATCAGATGGTGTAGGCTTATTGAGAGTTACCTTACTCAACCCAGCTTACATTTCAGGATCTGGACGAATGGCTAAATGGAACTCACAAATTGACTCTTCTGTTGTGTTTTGGAAAGAGATGATATGTGAAGCGAGCGCAGTCGACTACGGGGTCCCATTACCAAAGCTTGATTCACAATTTCTCGAGACGTGGTCATCTCACTATGCACACATAGCATCACTTAGCCAGTTAGAGAAGGGATTTCTCGAGATAGGGACAGGCTTTGGAGTCCTTGCAGCTGGTCTTGGGAAAAAATACAGGGTAGAATCTTGGACCATTGAACATCCATCAAGGGCATACTTTTATGCACCGGCGTATAGAGAATTTTTGAAAAAATATGGTGTCAATCTGGTTGGAGCGGATCTATGTACTGGTCTTCCATTTCGTTCGGGTAAAATATCAAAAGTTTATCTCTGTGATGTGATTGAGCATTTAAATCCTGTCTATGTTCCTTATATTTAAAGGAAATTCAAAGAGTCCTCGAACCAGGGGGAAGCCTTATCCTGTCAACTCCAAATCTGAACCGGCTTGCAAATCTTTTTAGGTTTCTTTTGGGGTACTCTGTTAATCCTCCCCTTGAAGTCAAAAGGTGCGGGGATACCTATGGGCATATACGAGAATTTGCCCCTCGCGAGCTTAGAGTTATATTGAAACGCTATGGTTTTGAGGTCCTAAAAATTTGCTAT
>JALTHV010000003.1 GCA_027004315.1 Deltaproteobacteria bacterium | reverse complement strand
TGCGCTACCTTTCTCAGGATATCCTGTTCGTTTTTGGAAAAAACCTCCAGCTCAACATGTGCTGCGGGGTTAATCTTTTCCTCGTAAATAGGTTCTCCAGTCTCCTGGTCTATACCCAGCACCTTATGCTCCTTGATAATTATACCTGCACGATCCAGTATGGACAAAATCTCTTCATATCCTTCGGGACATGGGCCATAAGGCAAATGTATATACTGCGCTCCTGTAATGGGAACCTCAAATTTACTAAAATGGATAAAATCCGCATAAAAAAGGAGCTTATTTAGCTTTGTCTTGTTGATCTGGCAAGAATTGACAAAAAATTTTATTGCTTCAACGAGCTTCTTTGGGTCTACATAGCTGAATAGGTGCCCTATTTGCCTAATGTATCCCTCCTTTCTCAGTATCTCCTTTAGTCTCTCTACTTTATTTTCCCTCTCATTTATTACATCTGGGTTTTGCTCTATAAGGGTCAGCAGGAAAGATGGGTCCCTCAAGGACTTCAAGATCCTATCGTGCGCAGAATCCTGGAGCGCTCCGTTTTCGTATCTATTGAGAGTGGCTATGCTCCAGCCAAGCAATCCGGCCAGTTCTGCCTGGGTAAGCCAGTATTTATCCCTCAGCTCTTTGAGCTCCTCAGGCTGCATATAGCCGTGTTTTTCTCTATATAGCCGATAGGCCTTTCCCAGTTCATCCTGGGGATTCTCAGGGACATCAAATTTCTCTCCACACTCCATGCATTCAAACAGCTCCACCGGGACTTCAAATTCCTCTCCTCGTACTTTTACCTTTATAGAGGTGACCGGCCTGGCCTCCATTTCCTGTTCACACACTGGGCAGAATATTCTCACCACTACCTACCTCCTTTCCAGGGATGAAAACTCAGGCACTTGGCATAAACCATGCCCTCCCTCTGGATCAACTTGACCTTGATGTAAACGACTTTCCCGTCCACGTCTTTTCTAAAGAACCATAAATCTCCTTTTTTAAAAGGGTTATAGTCGCACTCAGGTCCTTTGTAGTAATCTCCCGGGTCCAGTTTCTTCAAAATTTCCCTGGTCTGCTCTAAGGTGAAACCCAACTCTGTTATGCCCTCCCAATTCTTGTCTCTGTCTACGATATAGATTCCGTTCCTGCATGCCTCTCTCCACAAAGAAAGGAACATATCGACTCTAATCATAATCTATTCCCTATGATGTTATCGGTCAATAACAAATTGACAAAAATTTTATCGAATAATAAATATATCTGTGGACGGGCCATGCACAGAGCGATAGAGTGCTCAAAAATGTCTTTGACATTAGATTATATCTAATGATATATCATATAGTCTGTCAAATGTTATATTATGAACCACAGAAAAGGACAACTTGAGACTTGTGCCTGGAAGGAGAGGTCTGTTGAATGCTCAACCTGATATGGCTGGACTGATTAGGGGACTCCGAAAACGCCTGGGGCTGACCCAAGAAAAGTTTGCTGCCAAGCTCGGTGTAACCTTTCCAACAATTAATCGCTGGGAGAACGGCCGTGCGAAACCGTCGCCTCTTGCTCTTCAGAAGATTGAAGAACTCCTCCGCAGTATGGGTATAGATGGCAGTGACCTATTCAAACAGGTCTAAGCAACCTTGATCCAGATATCACGAACTGACACCAGACCCAGTTCCTTGAGCCATTTGTTGGTCATTCCGGTTTGAGTGGCAAGGGTGCGGGCAAGATGCCAGTACCCCTTGCGGCTGAGAGCCGTAAGTATCGCTGTCCGCCTGTATGTCTCGAGCCTTATCAGGTTCCTGACCT
>JALTHV010000002.1 GCA_027004315.1 Deltaproteobacteria bacterium | reverse complement strand
GTCTTTCGTCAGCTCAGGATGAAATGCAGCCACCAGCACATTTTTTGACCTCGCAGCTACAGGTGTGCCATCAGGAAGTTGCGCCAGTATCTCTACCCCATCGCCAATCTTCTCTATCCAGGGGGCACGTATGAATATTGCGTGAAATGGCGCTTTGCCAAGTACAGGGATGGAAAGGTCTGCCTCAAAGCTGTCCACCTGTCGTCCAAAGGCATTACGCCGCACCTGGATATCCACGGCCCCAAGTGAGTAGCCATTGAGATCTGTGGCCTGTTTGGCCAATAGTATCATGCCGGCGCAGGTACCAAAGACAGGCAGACCCCCTGCAATCAGTTCCCTCAATGGAGAAACCAGTCCATAGGCCTTCATTAACTTGCCAATGGTAGTGCTCTCACCACCTGGAATCACCAGGCCGTCCAGCACCTCAAGCTCCTGGGGAAGCCGTACCAGGCTGGTCTCCACACCCAATCGATTCAGGATAGAGACATGTTCAATAAAGGCGCCCTGGAGGGCAAGGACTCCTATCTTCTTCATCATATTGACAGGCTACCAGCCCCTCTTAGATAAGAGTTCATTCTCAGGTATAGACTTTATCTCCAGCCCTGGCATGGCCTTACCGAGGTCATGAGAGACCTTGGCAATAATATCTGGATTCTGATAGTGTGTAGTGGCCTCAACGATGGCCTTGGCCATTATCTCTGGCTCGGAGGACTTAAAGATGCCAGAGCCTACAAAGTTGCCTTCTGCCCCAAGCTGCATCATGAGAGCGGCATCGGCAGGAGTGGCTATCCCACCAGCAGCAAAATTGACCACTGGCAGCCTTCCAGAGTCATGGACTTCCTTAACTAGCTCGAATGGTGCACCCAGCCTCTTTGCTTCGGCCATGAGTTCATCTTCACCCATTCCCTGGAGCCTGTGGATGCCCTCCATTACTGCCCGCATATGCCGGACTGCCTCCACAACGTTTCCTGTCCCGGCCTCGCCCTTGGTCCTTATCATGGCCGCACCTTCGCCAATGCGGCGCAGTGCCTCACCGAGATCCCGGCAGCCACACACAAACGGGACCTTAAAGTCGTGTTTCCAGATATGATTGGCCTCATCGGCAGGGGTAAGGACTTCGGATTCATCAATATAGTCTACGCCGAGCGACTCCAAGACCTGGGCCTCTACAAAGTGTCCGATACGGCACTTGGCCATCACTGGGATACTGACGGCCTCCATAATCTTCTCTATCATGCTGGGATCAGACATGCGTGCCACGCCACCATAGGCACGTATGTCTGAAGGGACCCTCTCCAGTGCCATTACTGCGCAGGCACCAGCATCCTCTGCGATTTTGGCCTGCTCTGGGGTAACCACATCCATAATCACCCCTCCCTTCAACATCTGTGCAAGCCCTGCTTTAACTGTCCATGTACCTTTATCCATTATATATCCTTCCAAGTCTATCTCAAAAAAGACTCGTTTTTTTAAGATTGAAGGCTATCAGTTAGATCCTATAGCCTAATTCCATGACCTGATTTTTATCAGCACAGAGTTAGACTGTCAAGAAAGGAGGTCATGACCAATCTATATCAAGAAGCATGCTCAAGACAGCCAATGAGCCGCTTCTCTGGTAACTTCTCAATAAATCCTGGCAACTTCGATGTAACCGACCACAGGGTGCTTCTTTTCCCAACATGCTCTCGCCTTTTGTTTCCTAAGATTTTTGCAGCATAGGACCCTCCCTGTTCTCCTGCGCTGCGCTCCGGAGCCGTTCACATTCCCCCGGCCAGCGGTAGCCTTTTTCCCAGGGTTTCAG
>JALTHV010000001.1 GCA_027004315.1 Deltaproteobacteria bacterium | reverse complement strand
ACCAGTATAAGATGGGATTGGACTGGAGTGCGATTTCCAAGATGGGAAAGACAGGGGGGCTCCATGGGACCCTTGTGGGAGGCAGGAGCTTTGCCCAGGCCCTGAGCCCTGCGACCGGTATCTTCCAGATAGGGCTTGCAGGCAGGGATTTTGCTGCCCTGTTGGATGCCATGGCCCAGCAGGGCAAGATCAATGTCCTCTCAAGTCCCAAGATCTCTACGCTGAATAACCAGAAGGCCGTTATCAAGGTCGGGAGGGACGAGGTCTTTTTCCAGCCTGATTATAGCGTAGAGAGGGACCAGTTGACCGGCACCACAAGATCAGTGCTGACCGGTGTCACTCCCCAGACCGTTACAGTGGGGGTAGTGCTGGATGTGACCCCCCAGATCGACAGAGATGGGACAATTACCATGCATATCCACCCATCTGTCACCAATCTGGTAAAGGTCGAAAACTTTACAATGAAGGGAGAGGTATATGCCACTGCGCCCGTGATAGATGTCAGAGAGACCGATACAGTGGTTAGGGCCAGGGACGGACAGACAATCATCATTGCCGGGATGATGCAGGACAAGAAAAACAAGACCATTACAAAGGTCCCGTTTTTGGGCGATATCCCAGGCGTTGGCAGCCTCTTTCGCAGGACAGAGATAGAAAAGCAGAAGACAGAATTGGTGATAGTCCTGACTCCAACGGTTGTAGTAGGAAGGAGTGTGGCCTCTTTATCCAAAGATGAACTCGAGAGCCTGGGAAGTAAGTTTTGAGGCAGAAGAAAGAGGATGTATAAAGACTTTTATGGCCTTAAAGAAAAGCCCTTCAGCCTGACCCCTGATCCGAGATTCCTGTATCTGAGCGAGTCACATAGGTTTGCCCTGGAACACCTGATCTACGGTATTACCCAGAAGGAAGGCTTCATGCTGATTACCGGGGATGTGGGTACGGGAAAGACCACCATCTGCCGTGCCCTCCTGGAGAGGCTGGACAGCCAGATCAAGACGGCCCTGATACTGAATCCCCAGATGTCAGAAAGAGAGCTGCTCTTGACTATTATCTCTGAATTCGGGATCGCCTTTTCCAGCGAGAGCAAGAAGGAGATCGTCGACAGGCTGAATGAATTTTTGCTCCAGGAGCTCGCCTCTGGCGGTGGCGCGGTCTTGATCATCGATGAGGCACAAAACCTCTCACTTCCTGTCATGGAGCAGATAAGGCTGCTCTCCAACCTGGAAACCGAAAAGGAAAAACTGCTTCAAATCGTCTTAATAGGACAACCAGAGCTCAAAAATAAGATCAATCTGCCAGTGCTGAGGCAACTGAACCAAAGGATATCAGTAAGATACTCCCTGAGGCCTCTGACTAGAGATGAGACCAAAAAATACATTGAGCACAGATTGATGGTGGCGGGTTCAGAGGGGAATATTGTCTTTCCCAGGTCTGCTATCTCTCTGATATACAGATACTCCAGGGGGATTCCCCGGCTTATAAACCTCATAAGCGACAGGGCGCTCCTTGGCGGCTTCAGCAAACAGACCTATACTATTAAGCGTGGTATCGTAAAGAGTGCGGCAAAGAGCCTTGGAGATGAAGAGGTCCTGTCCAGGCAAAAGGGTCCTGCAAGGTGGTATGGATATGGCGTAGGTGCCCTCCTCCTTGTCCTGGCACTATTTGTGTTTGCCCAGAGAGAGATGAATCTGAGGCTACCCCACCTGATATCCACATCAAGACCGAATATATCTCTGTCTCATACACCCAAGAGAGACAGAGCAGTCTCAGCATCCGGTCCCCAAAAGGACCTCTTGCCAAAA